>JAFGIU010000040.1 GCA_016929445.1 Candidatus Omnitrophota bacterium | reverse complement strand
TTCACAGCCGGAACCAGAACGGGATCGGCGATTTACTCATGCATCTGCTGGAAGTGCTGGAGGACCGGCCGGGGTCTGCTTTCCAAAACAGCAGTGCCTTGGATGGGATCCGGGCAGTCCTGCAGGAATTGTCCACGCGCAGCCAGAGGGTGAGGGACGCAGACCCAGCACAGGAGATGGCTCAAAAGCAGCAGATCACCAGAGAAGCCCTGGCCTTTCTGGAGCATGTGGTTGCGGCCTTGGAGTCCCAGGTCACCTATGGGACAAGCACCGGGGTTGCGGTTGGAGCTACCCCGGTGGAGGAGATGCTGCAAGAGCTAACCAGCGTCTCTGAAATGGAACTGGCGCTGTGAGTCTCAAGGGTCCCGGTTCGGGTCCCAGGCAGGCGCTCCGAGTCCAGGTGGTTTGTAACTGATTGCAATACAATCAGTTGAGTTTGTGTGTATTTTCTGACCGCCGCGTCGGTCCTTGGTTCAGCCCTTTCAAACTCCAAAGAATGGCTATTGACCTTGAGGGTTGGGTGTGTTACATTCTACCGTGAAGTTTTCAGCTTTCGAGGACATGACAACATGAACCGTGGAGCTGCAAAGCTTCATGGTTTTTTTTGTGCCCAGCAAGGCCCAGATTGGCTGTTGACCGCGTTGGGTGCGAGTAAGGCAAGGAGGAAAGAAGGAAATGGCTAAAGGAACCGTAAAGTGGTTCAGCGACCAGAAGGGCTACGGATTCATCACGCCCGAGGACGGGTCGAGGGATCTGTTTGTTCATCATAGCGCCATCCAAGAGGAAGGCTTCAAGACGCTCAGGGAAGGACAAGAGGTGGAGTTTGAAGTCACCGAAGGTCCGAAGGGTCCCCAAGCAACGAGTGTTGCTAAGGTCTAGTCGCTGTTTCACTGCATGTACGGGTTTTAAGCTTTTGTCTTGGACTCGCACCATGCTTTTGGTAGTAGCTATTAATGAAAGAGCCGGTTGTGGGATAATACCCGCAATCGGCTCTTTTATATGGAAGCCCGGATATTGCATCAGCCGTTGCAGCAGAAGGACTTAGGCAATGTCCGGGTTAACGCCCCTTAACTGTGAGAGATGCTATGTCAAAGATTGTGAAAATCAGTGCGTGGTGCCTTGTTGTGCTCGGCTTCAGTTTGCCCCTTGCCTTGGCCCAGGACCAAGCCCTCGTGGCCTTGGAGCTGTGGGAGGTGGCTTCGGAGGAGGCCGTAGATGTGACGCAAGTTCCTACCCTGGTGGAAGAGGAAAGCCTCCCCCTGCTCAATGGCTCAAAGCTCGTGATTTACGATTCAGAGATCGAGAGCGCGGAATTTATTTATCCGGGAGCGCCGCAAATGTTGGGCGGGCCCATGGGCTACCAACCTCCCAGAATCATGGTTCAGGTAGATGAGAGCCGCTGGAAAGACATTGAGGAATATACCGGAGCGCGTATCGGGAAACAGCTCGCTTTGGTGGTGCGGGGCCAGGTCGTGTTTAGCTTTTCTCTGGAAGAACCCTTGATGGA
The DNA here is from genome assembly GCA_016929445.1 of Candidatus Omnitrophota bacterium. Classification (NCBI taxonomy): domain Bacteria; kingdom Pseudomonadati; phylum Candidatus Omnitrophota; species Candidatus Omnitrophota bacterium. Next base: position 21,106 of record JAFGIU010000040.1, on the reverse strand, counting down.
CGGAAGTTTTCCGCTTGTCGGGGGTTGGACCAGCCTGCAGGCCGAGCAGATCCGGGAGGATATCTGGTATGGCGTGGAATAGGATTCTTGCGCCTCGACAGTCCGGCTTGAGTGCATGGCCCAAATCTCCTAAGATTTTTTAATATTATGAGTTATGATTGTGAGTCATTTGGCCCCTGAGCTGCCAATACCCGGGATATGATGTACATCAGGGCCCTGGCCAGGGTATTGCACCAGTCTCCGGCAAAAGACGTGGGAAATTCCCGGAACTGCTGCGTTATGCTCCCTCAGCCGTCCTCACCGTATCGCACCGGATACGCCTGCGGGGTCCTCGGTCGCAAGCCTTGCATTCCCGGCCAGTTGCAACGTTTTTGCTGGAATACTTGTGCAATATCCTGGCTAGGATGGTATCCTAGCTTTCCTGATTTTTTTGCCTACCAGGAGTGGATGATGCGAGAAGATGATGCATTTTTGAACGTGAAGCGCGCCAAGGGCAAATACCGCCCTGTCCAGGAGCGCGTCAAGGACTTTCGCGACGTGGCTGTGCCGCGCGATGAGAAGACTTCTCAAGAGCAAGCCACCCGTTGCATGGATTGCGGCACCCCGTTTTGCCACTGGGCCTGCCCCATCGGCAATTATGTTCCGGACTGGAACCAGGAATTGGCCAAGGGAAATTGGGAAGAGGCCTACCGCGTGCTCCAGCGCACCAACAATATCCCGGAGATGACCGGCCGCCTTTGCCCGGCTCTGTGTGAATCCGCCTGTGTGTTGGTCGATGTGCGGGACGAGGCGGTGACCAACCGTGATAACGAGCTCGCTGTGGTGGAGCACGCTTTTGCCAACGGTTACGTCAAACCGCATCCGCCCAGCAAGCGCACGGGCAAGAAAGTGGCTATTGTGGGCTCCGGGCCTGCGGGTTTGTGTTGCGCCGATCAACTCAACAAAGCCGGCCACAAAGTCACGGTTTATGAGAAGGCGGACAAGCTCGGCGGCATGCTGCGCTACGGGATTCCCGATTTCAAATTGGAAAAGCATTTGATTGACCGGCGCGTTGCCGTTTGGGTTGAAGAGGGGATTGATTTCAAGACGAGCGTCAATGTGGGCCAGGATCTGTCGGTTGAGCAGCTCCTCAAAGACAATGACGCGATTTGTTTGGCCGGTGGTTCGCGGCGTCCGCGGGATTTGCCTGTGCTCGGCCGGGAACTTCAGGGCATTCACTATGCCATGCCTTATTTGACCCAGTCCAACCAACGGGTGATGGGCGCCAAGGTGGATCCTAAAAACGGCATTGATGCAAAAGGCAAGAACGTGGTCGTGATCGGCGGCGGAGACACAGGCTCGGATTGCGTGGGCACGGCCAACCGGCAGGGCGCCAGGCAAGTGGTCCAGATTGAGCTCTTGCCCAAGCCGCCTGAAAGCCTGGATCCGGATCTGATTTGGCCGGACTATCCTGCCATTCTCAAAACCACCACCAGCCATGAGGAAGGCGGAGAGCGCGATTGGTCCATTCTCACCAAGCGCTTTATCGGGGAAAAAGGCCAGGTTAAGAAACTCGCTTGTGTGCGGATAGAATTCATCCAAAAAGACAAGAAGTCCCGGCCGGAAATGAAAGAGATCCCGGGATCCGAGTTCGAGATCGAGGCGGATTTGGTTATCTTGGCCATGGGCTTTCTTTCGCCCGAGGGCAAAGGTCTGTTGGAAGAGCTGGGTGTGGAGCGGGATGAACGCGAGAATGTCAAAACAGATGAGAACTATCAAACCTCGATCGAGAAAGTCTTCTCTGCCGGCGACATGCACCGCGGGCAGTCGCTCGTGGCCTGGGCCGTGTGTGAAGGCCGCAATGCCGCACACTATATTGATACCTACCTGATGGGCAAATCCAAACTTCCGTTGATGCGTTAGGCTGTCATCCTGCTTTTTCTTACGTCGCTCAACAGTGATACAATGGCTCTGATCTGTAATCCACGCTTGGGAGGGGGCACCCGTGGAAAGCCGCAGTCTGACCATTGTCTTTACAGACATGAAGGGTTTTACAAGCCGCACGAGCAGCCAGAGCCGCACTGCCACCGAAGAGATGATCTTCCGGCACAAAGAGCTGCTTCTTCCGGTCATCAAGAAGCGCGGCGGCCAGCTCATCAAGAGTATCGGCGACGCCTTTCTTCTTACCTTTGAAAGTCCCACGGACGCGGTTCTCGCGGGCATGGATATCCAAGAAAAACTCCGTAAGTTCAACCTCAGTGTGCCTTCGCCCGATCGCATAGAGGTCCGGGTTGCCATTAATACGGGCGAGGTCATTGTGGATGAGGGCGATGTGTACGGTGAGGCCGTCAATATTGCCTCCCGTATTGAAGGCATTGCCGAACCCAACGAAGTCTACTTTACGGAATCCACCTACCTCTCGATGAATAAGTCCGAAGTTCCGTCAGCCGAAATCGGCTACCGTCTCCTCAAAGGCATTCCCGAAAAGATCAAGATCTTCAAGGTGCTCAAAGAGGGCCAGACTGCGCCTGCTTTGAGTGGATCGGGTATGCGGGCTGTGCCTGCAGTGGCTTCGGGTCCGCCTCCGGACAAGAAGTACGTTGTCTGGATTCTGGCCTTGGTCTTAGGTGTGGCCGGGGTGGCGCTTGCCGTGCACCAGATGGGTGAAATCAAAAGGCAGCAGAAAGAGACCGAGATCCGGCAATGGCTGGAGGATTATCGCCGGGGTGTGCGGGACCTGGAAGGGCAAAGCGCGGAATTTGAAGAACAGATTCGCCAAGGCCGGGATGACGGCGCGCATTTTCGCGGAGCATTCCAGCGAGTGAGCGGAGATCTCGCGCGCATTCGTGAACAGCTTCCGGTCTACAGGGATCGTCTGAATCAGCGCATTGAACGGGGTCTGAGCGAGGCCGCAGGATTCCAGGATGAGCAACGGATTCAGGAAATCCGGCAGCGCGAGGCCGGGCTGGAGCAGGTTCTTAACGAGTGGGAAGGCCGCTTTGAAGGCGCTGCGCGCGCAGAGGAGGAGCTTTCCCGCCAACTGCAAGAGTGGTCCTGGGCGGCTGAAGAGTGGCGCAAGGCAGCCAATGAGTTTAGACGCAGGATCGAAGGCCTCGGCGATGAGCTCAACTCCAACAAAGCCTTGGAGGAATGGTCTTGGGTCATGGACCAGCGAAATGAGGAACTGGAGGTTCTGCGCTACGACCTGGATCAGGTCATCCGGGATGCGGGAAGGGCATTTTTGGATGTTCGCCATGTGGAGGAGGCTTTGCAGCAGAGCGAGGAACTCTTGCGCGAATGGGAACGTATGGCCCGGGAGTTTGGCTTGCGAATGCAAGGGCCACAGCAGCAACAACCTCAACAGCGACCGATGCCCGATCAATACAACCAACCACAGAGCCAGAAACAGAGAAGGTACTAATATGCCAGGTGTCGTCCTTATTGATGGAATCCGGACTCCCTTTCTCAAGTTCAACACTGAGTTTAAAGAGATGCGGGCAGTGGATTTGGCTGCTTTGGTGATCAGGGAACTCGTCGAGCAGCTCGAACTGGATCCTGCGGCCGTTGATCATGTAATTATGGGGAACGGCGCTCAGCCTGCGGATGCGCCCAATGTGGCCCGCTATGCAGCGCTCAAGGCGCGGCTTCCCGTTGGAGTGCCCGCCTATACCGTGCAGCGCAACTGTGCCGGCGGAATGCAGTCCATTACTGAGGCGGCCATGCTTATTCAACTGGGCCATGCGGAGATTGCCCTTGCCGGCGGGACTGAGAGTATGAGCAATATCCCGCTGATGTATCCCAAGTCCTTCCAGAATAAGATGACGGCCCTGTCCCGCGCCAAGACGCCTTTGGACAAACTGCAGGTAGTAACTTCCTTTAGACCACAGGATTTTAAACCCGTTGTCGGTCTTATCATGGGGTTGACTGATTGTTATTGCGGGATGGGGATGGGGCAGACCGCTGAGATCCTGGCCAAGAAGTATAAGATCTCCCGTGAGGCCCAGGATGAATTTGCCCTCGGCAGTCACTTTAAGACAGCTGCAGCTTGGGATGCCGGCCGTCTGGCCGGGGAAGTGATGACTGTGTATCCGCCGGGCAGGAAGCCTGTGGTTGTTAGCCAAGACAACGGGTATCGATCCAATCAAAACATGGAGGCTTTATCCAGGCTCCGGCCGGTTTTTGACCGCAAATTCGGGACGGTTACCGCGGGGAATGCGTCACAGATCACAGACGGTGCGAGTGTTCTTGCCGTGATGGCTGAGAAAAAGGCCAAGGCCCTGGGCTATGCGCCTAAAGTTTTTATCAAGTCCTGGGCCTATGCGGGGAATGAACCCACGGAGATGGGCTTGGGGCCGTACTTTGCGACAGCCAAGGCTTTGGACCGGGCTGGGCTCAAGCTCAAAGACATGGGGCTTATCGAACTCAACGAGGCCTTTGCCACACAGGTCCTGGCCAACGAAGTGGTTTTTTCTTCCAAGCAGTTTGCGCAAGAGCATCTGGGACGCCAGGAGCCCCTGGGTGAAATCAACCGGGACATTCTCAATGTCAATGGCGGCGCGATCGCGCTGGGCCATCCGATCGGGACTTCCGGGAACCGGATTGTACTGACCCTAATGAGAGAAATGGAAAGACGCGATGTGCAGTTTGGCCTTGCCACACTGTGTGTCGGAGGAGGACAAGGCGGTGCCATCATCCTTGAAAGAGCTCGATGATTCACAGATCAATCCGTATCTGAGCTATGCCCTGACAGATTCGGGGATTGCCGTTATCACTCTGGACAGCCAAGACGCAAAGGTCAATGTACTGAGTTCCCCGTTTATGCATGCACTGGACACGGTCGTGCAGGCCCTGGCCGCGGACACTGCGGTGAGCGGGGCGGTTTTCCGCAGTGCAAAGCACAACAACTTTATTGCAGGCGCCAATATTGAAGAATTAGCCGCGGTGGATAATGTGGACGACGCATACATTCTGGCGCGTAAAGGGCAATCTGTTTTTCAGCAAATTGACGACCTGCCTTTTCCGGTGGCCGCAGCCGTCAACGGCACGTGCATGGGCGGCGGGACCGAACTCATCCTGGCCTGCGATTACCGCTTGGCCGCATCAGGCGGCGCCAAGATCTCACTGCCTGAGATCAAATTAGGGATTTACCCGGCTTGGGGAGGTTCCCAGCGCCTGCCCCGTTTGATTTCTTTGCAGGCGGCGCTGGACATGATCCTTACCGGAAAGACCCTGGATGCCGGGCGCGCCCTCAAGACGGGCTTGGTGGACGAGGTGATCCCGGATGAGCTCTTGGCCAAGTATTCAATAGTGTTTGTTGAGGAGATCATTCGCAAGGGCGGGGCTAAGTACAAGCGTGCCCGCGCAAAGAACCGGGGTGGTTTGAAGAATGTTTTGCTCGAGAAAAACAAATTCGGCCGCGAGTTTCTCTTCAAACAGGCGCGCAAGAATGTGCTCAAGAGTACGGGAGGAAATTATCCGGCTCCGCTTGTGGCTTTGGAGGTGGTGCAAAGGGGAATTGAAGGAACACTGGAAGACGGCTTGGAGATCGAAGCCAGTGCTTTGGGCCGGCTCCTGACAACTCCGGAACATAAGAGCCTTGTGCATGCCTTCTACCTGAGTAACCGGCCCAAGAAGCAGACGGGTGTGGATGCAGATGTGGGACTTCTGCCCGTGGAGAGTGCGGCGGTGGTGGGCGCGGGAGTGATGGGCGGCGGAATTGCCCAGCTCTTGGCGGCTAAGGGATATCCGGTGCGCATGAAGGATATTGCGGAAAGCTGTGTGGCAGAAGGTCTTCGTCACGCGGAGTCGGTTTTTAACGAGGGGGTTAAGCGCCGCCGGATCAAGCCCTTGGAACGCGAGATGGGCATGGATCGCATCACGGGTACCATCACATATACCGGTTTTTCCCAAAGGGATATTGTGATCGAGGCCGTGGTCGAAAACATGGAAATCAAAAAGGCTGTGCTGGCGGAGATCGAGGACTATGTGAGTGAGGATGCGTTGTTGGCCTCCAATACCTCGGCGCTGTCTTTGACCGAAATGCAATCTGTTCTCAAGGTGCCGGAGCGTTTGGGCGGAATGCACTTCTTCAATCCCGTGCACCGGATGCCTCTCGTCGAAGTGGTGCGCGGGAATCAAACCAGCGACGAGACGGTGGCAACTCTCTTTGATCTTTCCAAGAAACTCGGCAAGACTCCCATTGTGGTTAAGGACAGTCCCGGATTTTTGGTGAACAGGCTTTTGGGAGTGTATTTGAACGAAGCCTGTGTCCTGGCTGAAGAGGGCTTTGATTTTGAGTGGATTGACCGCATTGTGAAGAGCTTCGGGATGCCCATGGGGCCTTTCCGCCTCAATGATGAAGTGGGGATTGACGTGTCCGTGGAGGTGGCCAAGACCTTGGCCGGGGCCTTCGGCGGCTATTTGGAGGCGAGCGGACTTTTGCCCAAGATACTCGGAGGAGGACTTTTAGGTAAGAAGTCGGGGCGGGGGTTCTACCTCTACAAAGGCGGCCGGAGTGCGGGCGCCAACACCTCAGTGCGCCAGTTTGCCCCGGGTATCAAGCAGGTTAATGAAGATGAGGCGATTGCGCGGATGATGTACTTGATGATCAACGAGGCGGCCCGATGTTTGGAAGAGGGGGTGGTGCAAGGACCGCACGAGGTGGATATCGGGATGATCTTCGGCACAGGCTTTCCGCCCTTCCGCGGAGGCGTGTGCAAGTGGGCGGACGGTATCGGACTCAGGCGGGTGGAAGAGAGGCTGCATCAGTTTGAGGCACGCTTTGGAAAGCGCTTCGCCCCGGCCGGGTACCTGACTGCGAGAAAGAGCTTCTATAACGACTGATGGATACAAATTCCACGACCACAGAATCCGCAATTCTTTTGATTCATTGTCCGGACCAGAAGGGTTTGGTCGCGGCCGTGACTCAATTTGTGAGCGGGCACAACGGGAATATCCTCAATCTGGAGCAGCATGTGGACGCCTCCGAGGCGGCCTTTTTCATGCGCGTGGAATGGGATCTTAACGGTTTTCAGATTCCGCGGGGCGAAATTGGGAATGAGTTCGAACGCCTTGTAGCCCAAGGCTTTGGGATGAAATATGAGCTGCATTTTTCCTCGGATGTGCCGCGCATGGCCGTTTTTGTGTCCCGGCAGACGCATTGTCTGTACGACATCCTTTCGCGTGTGCAGGTGGGGGAGTGGCAAGTGGAACTGCCCCTGGTGATCAGCAATCATCCGGAGATGTCTTCGGTGGCTGGTCAATTCGGAGTGGATTTTCACTTTTTGCCCGTGACCCAGGACAACAAGAGAGACCAGGAACAGAACCAGCTCGCGCTCCTAAAAAAGCACAAAATCGATTTTATTGTGCTGGCGCGCTACATGCAGATTTTAACGGGTGATTTTATTGCGCATTATCCGAACAAGATCATCAATATCCATCATTCCTTTTTGCCCGCTTTTCCCGGAGCGCGCCCCTATCACTCCGCGCACCAGAGAGGGGTTAAGATCATCGGAGTGACCAGCCATTATGTGACTTCCGACTTAGACGAAGGACCGATTATTGATCAGGACGTGGTCCGCATCTCCCACCAGGATTCCGTGAAAGATATGATGCGAGTCGGCAAGGATCTTGAGAAGGTCGTGTTGTCCCGCACGATCCTCAGGCATTTGCAGCGCAAGGTTCTGCCCTACGGAAACCGCACGGTTGTGTTTGTTTAAACCGCGATATACAGATCTTCGTCGGCCAGGAAGCCTTCCATCTTGGCGCGGAAGAGTTTAAGGCTGGTCTCGCGGAGTTTCTGGCTGACGATACGGCCCATATTGGCCTGGATGAGCGCAAACTCTTCGAGATTGTGTTTGCGCACTTCGTACAGTGCGGAGGTAGGAATCTCCAAAACAGTGCAGTCTTCAAGGGCTTTGACCGAGGCGCTGCGCAGCCGGAGGTCCAGAAGGGACATCTCCCCGAAGCACTGGCCCGCCTTGAGTGTTTTGATCTGACGGTCAAAACCGTTCCAATTTTTCAGAATGGCCACCTTGCCGCAATCAATGACATAAAAAGAGGCAGCCGGATCATTTTCATGGAAGAAGTACTTGCCCTCTTTCAGGGTCACTGTGTTGGAGAGTTCGGAGATGATATTGATCGTGTCTTTAGTTGCTCCGTCAAAAACGGGAATTTGCTGAAGCAGGGCAGTGCGGGTCGGGCTCATGGTGTTCCTTTCAGACGTCGTAGTACAACTCTTCCGCGCCCAGGTATCCCTGCATCTTGGCGTTGAAGAGCCGCTTACTCGTCACGCGCAGCCTCCGGCTGATTTCGCGCCCCATATTCATGTAAATCAGGGCGAACTCTTCGAGATCCCTTTGGCGGAGCTCATCCAGGATTGCACTGGTGATCTCAATCACTGTGCAATCCTCCACTGCCTGAACCGATGCGCTGCGCGGTTGCAGATCAATGAGGGACATCTCCCCGAAGCAGTCTCCGGTGGAGAGCGTCTTAATTTCCTGGCCGTAGCCTTTCCAACTCTTTTGAATGGACAGTGTTCCCTCCAGCACGACGAACATGCTTCCGCCTTCATCCTCTTGCTTAAAGAAGAATTCTCCTTGGGGAATGGAACGGGTTTGGGATTTTTCGAGTAGCCACTCCAGAGAGTCGTTGCGAAGGCCTCCGAAAATGGCCATGTTTTGCAGGAGTTCGATTTGTTTTGCATCCATGGAGGTATTTTCAGGGAATCTCTCTCTGAAATCAATAGCCGTGCTCGACACCTGCCCGAGTGTTTAGATATACTTCTAACGTTTGAACTTACGGAGAGCGGGGGGCTGCGCGCGCCATCTTTGGGGGACACAGATCCCCACGTCGCTGGCGCTCCTCGGGATGACGGACTTGTTGGACGCCCGCTCAACCAGAAAGTGAGTCATGTCAGCAATCCGTCCGGAAAAAGAGCGGGAATTGAAAGCGCGCATGCAGGCAGCGGGCCTTCGCGAAGAGGACATAGAAGAGAAATTTGTGCGCTCCTCCGGTCCCGGGGGCCAGCATGCAAATAAGACAGCCACCTGTGTGTACTTGAAACACAGGCCTTCGGGCATTGAAGTCAAAATGCAAAAGGAGCGCTCTCAGGCCCTTAATCGTTTTTTGGCTCGCAGGGTTTTGTCGGAGCGCTACGAAAGGGAAGTGCTGGGCCAAGAGACGCCTGAGCAGTCCCAAGCCGCCAAGATTCGCAAGCAAAAGCAGCGCCGGGTTCGGCGCCGCTCCAGCAAGAGCGACCATGGAATCGAATAGCAAAACTCCAGGTCTGATTTTGGCAATCTGTGTGATGGTCACGGTGGGACTACTGGCCTGGCAGGGCTGGAGTCTGTTCACCACTTTGAGCCGCGGACAGTTGGCGCGCGAGCAATCCATCCGTGTGCAGGAACTGCGCGGAGACCTGACCCGCCTAAATGAAATTTTGGCGCTTTCCGTGCGCATGGCCGCGGCCACAGGGGACATCCAGTGGCAAGTCCAGTATGACGAGCACCGGCAGGAGCTGGAAGCCCTGGTCGAGGAGGCAATGGACCTTGCTTCCGGGGCCTACCAGGGGGATTGGGTGGAGGATACCGAGGCTGCCGCGCGCGAACTCGTGAATTTGGACAGGCGTATGCTCAATTTGGTGCGCAACGGCTCCAAAGTTGAAGCGCAGGGTGTGCTCTTTAGTGAGGCTTACACCGTGGCGCGACAGGTCTATGCGGACGGCATGCGGCAATTCGACGAGGGCATGGCTTTGGAGGCGCGAGAACTCCTCGGTTCCCATCACCGTCAGATTTTGGTTCAAGCGCCGGTTACGCTTTCCCTGCTTCTTCTGCTCTTGGCTCTCTTGGCGATCATCATTGTGCTGTTTAGGGGTTGGCGGCGGGTGACGCTGCAACGCGAGAGCCAGCTCGTGACCGAGGCGAGCAAGCTGGCGGAACTCAACCGCGACTTGGACAAGAAGGTGCAAGAGTTGGACCGGCAGATCTCCGAGCAAAAGGCCCAACTGGAGGTCAGGAATCTGCCTCCTCCTCAGGAACGTGTGATCATGGAAAGGATCACGGAGCACAAGCAAACAGACGAACATTTTCGTTTGGCCGTGGAGTCCTCTCCGAGCGGAATGGTGATGATCAATGAGGAGGGTCAGATGGTGCTCGTCAACTCCGAGGCTGAAAAGCTTTTCGGCTACCGGCGCGACGAGCTTCTGGGAAGACCCGTGGAAATCTTGGTGCCTGAGGCCTCCAGAGGGAAACACCCGGAATTTGTGCGGAAGTACTTTGAGGAACCCAATACCGTGGTTATGGGCCTGCGCCGCGAGCTGGCCGGGCAGCGCAAGGACGGCAGTTGCTTTCCGGCGGAAATCGGGCTGAATCCTATCCGCACTTCCGAAGGACTCTTTGTGTTGAGTTCCGTCATCGATATTACGGAACGCAAGCAGGCAGAGGAAGAGCTTCAGCGCGCCCATGAGGAACTCAAAAAGTCTCATGACGAGCTCAAGGCAACGCAACTTCAGCTCATCCGGGCCGCGAAGATGGAATCCATCGGCCGCCTGGCTGCAGGAGTCGCCCACGAGGTCAAGAATCCCTTGATGACCCTGATTATCGGAATCAAGTACTTGGCCCAACACCTCAAATCGCAGAGCGCGGATGTCATCACCTTGCTTGGGGATATGGATGACTCGGTGCAGAGAGCGGACCGCATCGTCAAAGGGCTTCTGGATTTTTCGGCTCCCGTGCAGCTGGAAATCACGGTGGAAGACATCAACTCCGCAATCGAGGAAGCCCTTAGGCTGATGAAGCACGAGCTCGACAAGGAACAGATCACGGTGGAAAAGGATCTGGCGTATCCCTTGCCGCCGATCCGTATTGACATCAACAAGATCCAGCAGGTCCTCATCAATATCATCACCAATGCCGCTCATTCGATGAAAGGAGGCGGCAAATTGACGGTCCGAACCCAGCTCCTGGACCTGGAGGCCGGTGACGATATTGTGGGGCGCCGGAAAGACGACCCTTTCAGAGTCGGGGATACCGTGGTTAAAATAGAAGTAGCTGATACCGGCCGGGGAATCAGCCAGGATAAGCTGGAAAAGATCTTTGATCCCTTCTTCACGACCAAGGCTGCAGGCGAGGGGACCGGGCTGGGTCTTTCTGTGGTAAGACAGATTGTTGAAATGCATAAAGGGGTTATTAAAATCGAGAATAGAGCAACTGGGGGGGTTGTAGTTACGATCGTACTCAGAACCGAGTAAGGAGAAGTCCTCATGGAGAAGAAACGCATCCTGGTCATTGATGACGAAGTGACCGTGACGCGGGGACTGAAGCTTTACCTGGAAGGAACAGGTAATTACGAAGTCCGCACCGAGAACGAAGGGGCAAAGGGAGTGGAGGCCGCCCGCGAGTTCTTGCCGCACATTATTGTGCTCGATGTCATTATGCCGGACGTGGACGGCGGATCAGTGGCAATGGAGATTAAGGCGGATAGCATGGTCAAAGATACGCCGATAGTCTTTTTGACTGCCATTGTTTCCAGGGAAGAAGTCGTGGCTCAGGACAATCTTTTCCACGGGCATCCCTTCCTGGCGAAGCCCGTCAGTCCGGAAGAGCTGGTCAACACGATCGAGACCGTAATTAATTCGTAGTCTTGCGGTGAACGAGGTAATTGCCTCCGTGCTTTTCTCTGAACGAGAGGCGAAGCGATTTGGGTTGGTTCCAGAGCCCGAGGCGGCTGCCGAGGCGTGACCAGCGGCTCTCTTTGAGTTGCCCGAGGAATCGGAGTCCGTGGCCGGCCAGCATGCGGTTGAAAATTGGCACATCCGCGTACTGAAGGTTCTTTTCCAAGTGAGCGCCCTCATGCGTAAAGGTGGAGTAGCTGATGAGCACTCCACCTTCTTTTATGGCGGCCGCGATCTTGGCGATGGCGCCTCCGAGATCCCAAAGGTGCTCAAAGACATCGGTGGCGTAGACAGCGTCGTAGTGTCCGGCGGGCAGGGTTTCCTCGTTGGTATAGGTGCGCACGTCTAGGCCCTTGCTTTGGAAACGCCACTTGGCGAAGTCGAGCGTGGGTCCGGGCACATCCAAATAATCGCACTCCAATCCGGCTTTTCGAAGGGCCACGCACAGATCTCCGGAACCCCCTCCAAAATCCAAGGCACGCTTCACCCGGAACTTACGGCTGGCTTGAATCAGAAAATGCCTTGCTTGGGTCCGGAATGAAGCCCCCTCCAAATAGAGATTCCCGAAAACATAGCGGGAAGTGGTTGAGTAGTAGCCCGTCACCTGGCTTTCGGTAGGAGAGACTTCCAGGGTCTTGTGGATCTCTTCGTCTTCGGTGCAGAGCTGCTGGATGGGACCGGCCGCCACTTCGGAAAAAGGCTTTCCATAGTAGTCTTCCAATTCCTTAGCCACGGACAGCAGCCGGTCTGTATCCATGGGACAGGGGTCAATGCGCAGATCCTTGCGCAACTGCTCGAACAGTTCGATGACTTGTTGTTCCATAAGGGCTAGCTCCAATCGACTAAGCCGGTGCCTGTCCAATGGCCGAAGGAACTCAGGTCCAGCTTGGGTCTGCGAATGTCCTTCCAAATTCTTAACATATTCCACACTCTAATATCATCCAGGACCAGCAGGGGCTGTGTCTTGGGGGTAAGGGTCCCCATTAGATCCAGAAAACGTTGTTCCATGACACCATCTTTGGCAGCGTCCAGAAAGATGAGGTCGGCTTGGGCCAGGAGCTCTTGATGTTTGGCAAAATCCTCCGGCTGCGTGAGGTCGTCGGTGTATTGAAGCAAAGAGCCGTCCTCAAAGTCTTTCTTTTCCAGAGATATCTCAGGAGCCAGGGCCCAGGGGATGATATCAAACGTGACGATCCGGGCCCCCTTGGGCAGCGTTTGCTTCATGGCCAGGGCGGAGATGCCGCTCGCGGTACCGATCTCCACCACACATTTGGGTTGAAGCACACGTGTGATTCCGGCAAGAAGGCGGTAGTGCTCGCCCGGCCACAAATTCAGAAGTTCGGGATTGCAGTCCCGGCGCCCGGCGAGGGAATCCAGAGAAATCTTCTTCGCAGCCTCAATGGATTGAAGGGCGATATTAAAGAGCCGGTCCGAAGCTTGGGAATCAGCGTCATCCGCGCAGGAAATGGCGGAGTATTCCGCGTGACGGGACTCAAAGGGAATCGGCAGAAGTTTACGGATAAGGGATTTTTTTATTCGCTGGGGCAAAGTCATCGTATTGTCCTCTCTAACCCGGATATTGCATGAGTCTCCGGCAAAAGACACCGGAAACGACCGGCACTACTGCGTTGTGCTCCCTCGGCCGTCCTCAACGTATCGCACCGGATATGCCTGCGGGGTCCTCGGGCGCACGTCTTGTATTGCCGGTCCTTTGCGTCCCTTTTGCTCGAGCTCTGATGCAATATCCGGGCTAATCGTGGCATCGGCCTGCTTGATTCTGTAGAATAGTGACAAGACGCATAAAGGTACGATTAGTCTAGCCCAAGAGGCAGGCTTGTGTCCCCACAATCTCCTGCGTCAAACTTTGAGTGAGGTGAGTTTGAAAATTCTGGTGGCGGGTGCAACAGGATTGTTGGGACGGCCGGTTGCGCAGCGACTTCTCTCAGATGGTTTTGAGGTGCGGGTGCTTGCCCGGGATCCGGCCAAGGCCCGCCGGTTTTTTTCGCAGCAATACGAGGTGGTTGCCGGGGATGTCGAGGATCCGGCTTCTTTAGTCCAGGCCATGACGGGTTGTGAGGGCTTGCACATTAGCCTTGCGGGCTACGGGCCGGAGATGACCTACCGTATCGAGCATTTGGGTACGGCCAATTTGGTGGAGGCTGCTGTTGCGAATGGGCTGCGGCGCATAACCTACCTCTCGGGCGCCACGGTTTGCGCCCAAAATCGCTGGTATCCTAACATCAATGCAAAACTCAAGGCTGAGGCGGCCATCGAGGCCTCGGGCATTCCCTTTACGATTTTCCGCGCGACCTGGTTTATGGAATCCCTTCCCAAGTTTGTTCAGGGCAATCGCGCCTTGATTCCCGGCGCTCAGGCGCACCCGCGCCACTGGGTGGCGGCCGGGGACTATGCGCGAATGCTCAGCCGCGCATACGGCACTGCGGCTGTTGCGAATAAGCGACTGTATGTTTTTGGCCCGCAAGCGCATACAATGTTTGAGGCAGTGTCCCAGTATTGCCGGTGGCTGAGACCGGATATCAAGACAATGCATGTTCCCTTGTGGCTTGGCGAGGTCAGGGCCTTTGCAAAGCAGGACTCTTTGCTGAGGGCGCAGATCGCTACGATGCGCTATTTCAATCAAAGTCCTGAACAAGGGAATCCGGCTGAGGCCAATGCCTTGCTTGGGGTTCCGGAGATCAATCTGGAACAGTGGTGCCGCACCTACGGATCTCAAAAACGCGAGGAATCTGTTGAGTATCAGACCTAGGCCTGTTCGCGTATCGCGGGAACATCGCTATCCGAATCTTTCGGTTGCCGAAGTTTGGCGGCTGCTGGCCGATACCGAGTCCTTCCACCGCCGCACCAGTTTGCCTCCGATGATTTTCAGTCCCTTGGCTTACAACAATACAGGCTACTACCGCACCGCTTCGCTCAAAATCTTTCAAGGCATCCGGGTTCGGTGGACCGAATTGCCTTATGAATGGGTGGGCCATCAACGTTTCAGTCTGATGCGCAGTTTTGAAAGCACTCCTTTTGAATCCATGATTACAGGTGTGGAGATTCGCCCGGGCAATCCCGGCACTGTAGTGCGCGCCTTTACCCAGGTGGCTCCGCGCATTTCGCTGGCATGGCCCCTGGCACATTTTGCGGGCATCTGTCATGCGGATTTGGTTCACAGTTATTGCAGGAAGATCTCCCGCATCCAACTGCAGAGAGCCCGCGGTTTGCAGGAACAGGAGAACCCTGACGTCCAAGTGCGCGAGAAGAAACTCAACGAGGCCATGGGGCTCATGCTTTCCGCGCCTTTGGAGCGAAGCCTTCTGGAACCTTTGCGGGAGCTGCTCTTGAACGGCAATGATGACGAGGTCCTGCATATTCGAGCGGCGGATTTGGCCATGCGTTGGTCTGCAGACCGCACACAAGTGCTTCAGATGTTGCTTTATGCGGCCAAGGCCGGGGTCTTGGACTTGGACTGGCGGGTTCTCTGTCCGGTATGCCGTGTGCCCAAAGCCGGTGCGGGGCAGATGCGTTTTTTGCCCAGCCGTGTGCGTTGTGATGTATGCGCCAAGGAATATGAGACGGAGCTCGGGGAGGCTGTGGAGCTCACGTTCACGGTGAATTCTCAGGTCCGCAAGATTCCGGAGCAGCGTTTTTCTGTGGGAGGTCCGTTGGAAACGCCGCACATTTTGATTCAGCAATATCTCAAACCCGGAGAGAGCCGGCATCTGCGCCTGAATTTGGATGAGGGACCGTATCAAGCGAGGGTTCTGCGACTTAATGATCTTTGCGCGGTCAATGCTGTGCCCGATCGCTATGAAGGCTCCGAAGATCACTTGAGCTTGCGTTACACGGCCCAGGGTTGGAAGGGCAAAGAAACGCGCTATTCTCCGGGAAAGGTTGTGCTGGAACTCCGCAACGAGAGCCGGCGGGATATCGTGGTGGTTCTGGAGCAGACCCAGTGGTCCGGGAATGTGAGTACTGCCTTTGAAGTGGCCACTTTGCAGGAATTCCGGGATCTCTTCCCTTCGGAAATTTTGCCGCCCCGCCGGCGGGTGCAGGCCCAGGCCTTGACCGTGATGTTTACGGATCTCGGTCCTTCCACCCGGCTCTATGAGGATATGGGCGAGGAAGAGGCCTACAGTCTGGTGCGCAGTCAAGTGGAGATTTTGCGCAAGATTGTTCAGCAGAACAGGGGGACCTTGGTTAAGACCATGGGGGATGCCACGCTCTCGGTGTTTATGGAACCTGCCAAAGCAGTCGCCGCGGCCTTTGGGATTCGAACGGCCTTGCAGAGTGAGCTCGGGTCTGTGCTTGCGGGAACGGGCGCGGGTTTGCGGGTGGGCCTATGTTCGGGCCCGGCCTCTTTGGTGAATGCCGAAGGACGTATCGATTATTTTGGCCGCACCGTGAACCTTGCAGCGCGCATCCGCGATTGTGCCGGGGTTTGGGAGATCCTCATGCCCCGGGAGATGGCCCAAGATCTTGATGTGGAGGAAGTCCTCTCCGGAATGAGTGCGTCCATGGCAGATCATACCCTTAGTCTTGAGAGCTTGGGCTCAGAGCTCCGGCTTATTCGTCTCCCGGTCCGGGGACACAATAGAGTCGGTTCCACCGACACAATTGTGTCCCCGAAAATAGGTATTGTTTCCCCGGACTGATATACTATTTCCCTTATGTCCGTCCAAACAGTCATCCTTGCATCCCCCAGAGGTTTTTGCGCGGGCGTGGAACGGGCCATCGAGATTGTCGAACGGGCCCTGGCACGCCACGACCGGCCGGTCTATGTGCGTAAAGAGATCGTACATAACCAACTTGTGATCAAGTGGTTGTGCGAAAAAGGGGCCAATTTTGTGGACGAGTTGGACCAGGTCCCTGACGGAGCTCTGGCCATATTCAGTGCGCACGGAGTTTCCCCGGCAGTGCGCGAAACCGCCCGGGCCCGGCACCTGCACGTGATTGATGCGACCTGCCCGCTGGTGACCAAGGTGCACAATGAGGCCAAACGCTACGCGCGGGAGGGCTACACCCTTCTTTTGGTCGGGCATTCGGGTCATGAAGAGGTGGAAGGCACCATGGGCGAGGCCCCGCAGCATACGATCCTCATTCAAAATGAGGATGATGCCCGCTTCATTAATGTGCCCAACCCAGAGCGGGTGGCCGTGATCACTCAGACAACCCTGAGCATCGATGACACCCAAGCGATTGTGGGGATCCTCAAGGAGCGCTTCCCCGCGTTGGTTGTCCCCAAGAAGGACGATATTTGTTATGCCACACAGAACCGGCAGAATGCGGTCAAGCTCATGGCTCAAAGAGCGCAGCTTGTCCTGGTGGTCGGCTCTAAAAACAGTTCCAATTCCATCCGCCTTACCGAGGTGGCCAAGAGTTTGGGTTGTGAATCCTATCTCATCAACGATGCCGGCGAGGTGGACCCCAGCTGGTTCGAGAAGGTGGAGTGTGTGGGCGTGACCTCAGGGGCCTCGGCGCCCGAACAACCCGTTCAAGAATTGCTGGATTATCTGAAGAAGATGGGTGCCCGGAAGATCGAAATTCTGGAGTACGTGAAGGAAGACGTCGACTTTGCCATACCTGCGGAGCTTCAATGACCACTCGAACCCTTGCTCGAATTGATGAAACCCTGGACACCCTTGAAGAGGGGAGTCTGCGTTATCAGGTACTGGATTGTGCGAAGCGATTCAAGACAACCTGGATGGAATTGGGCCAAGCCCTGGTCTCGGTCAAGCGCGACCGGCACTTTAAGGAGTGGGGCTATTTGACCTTTGAGGCCTATTGCGTGAAAGAGATCGGCATCAAAAAGCCGACGGCGCAGAAGCTGCTAATGTCCTACACATTTCTGGAGCAGGAGGAGCCGGTCTATCTGCGGCAGCAGACGTCTGCTCCTGAAAAAGGAGCCAAGATTCCGGACTATGAATCCGTCAATGTGTTGCGGCTCTTGCGCAGTAAGAAGGATTTGCCTGCGGAGGATTATCAGATTATCCGGGCCGATGTCTTGGAAAAGGGGAAGGAGGCTGCGGAGGTTCGCAAGGATGTGAGGGCGCTCATGAAGCAGATCGCCCCTGTGGATCCGGAGGAAGAGCGCCAGAAGCGGCGTTCTGCCGTGCTTAAGCGTCTGGTGACCAGTATGAAATCCGTGAAGCAGGAGATCGAGGTGGCCAAGATGTTGCCCGCCGCCTTGCTCAAAGAGATCGAAGCTTTGGCAGCCAAGCTCGAAGCGCAAATCGGATAATGCCTTGATCGAAGAATCCGACGAAAAGATTCTCCCGGATCCCGATATCCCTAAGCAATTCCGTGAGGACATGACCGAGCCCTCGACGGCGGAACGGCCTTGCCCGCACTGTGGCCAAGCCATCAACGAGGAGGTCATTCGCTGCCTCTATTGCGGGGAAATGGTTGCCGGCGGCAAGTCCGGCTTCATGCCCTGGCTCCGCACCTCGATGGGCCGTGATGTGGCTGCCCTGATTGCCATACTGATTCTAATTAGCATCCTAGGATGGCTTTTTTAAAGTTATCCGCCCAAAGGCTCCATAATAAATCGTGTCATGTCTCAAAAAATTTCATTGGGAACTAATAAAAGCCAGAAAATGCGCCCCCATCTTTGACATTGCCCAAACATCGCGTAAGCTCTTGAGTAGGTACTGTGCCGTTTTTTCCCTTATATTCACTGATGCCATCATCAGAAGGACGGGAACACCATGGACCACACTCCGCTTAAAAACGATCAAATGCATGGATGCCTTGTGTACGATAACCAGGAGCAATTCTTGGAGCGCACAATTGCTTACGTGCGCGATGGGATCGAGTCCGGGGACAAGGTGGTCTTTATGCTCGGGGACATTGATTCCAAGGAGTGGATCCGCGCCTATGACCACGTGGCGCATGGTTTGGATGAGGCCCTCAACAGCGGTCAGTTGCTTTTGCCCACTCTTGAGCAGATGGAAAAAATCCTTGGCAAGGTCACTCCCGGCGTTGTCATCGACCGATGGCGTCAGATGATTATTGAGGCCCTGAAAGAGGGTTACGAGGGCTTTCGCGGCGGTGGGGATGCCTCCTGGTTGAAGAATTATTTCAATGCGGATGACGGAATTATGTACGAGCTTGGCGTGTCCGAGCTCTTTGATGAATTCCCTATCATGGGCTTGTGCTGCTACAAGCGAGACCAGTTCCCCAAGATGTACCTCGACCTCCTTTGCTCCAAGCATGTCCATCCTTGGCAGCCTGTCCTTCCCCAGTGGATCTCCTGAGTTATAATGGCTCAGACCGGTGTCAGGCACCAGTGCCTGACACCGGTGCCTGACATTCCGGTCAGCCAGTAAATCCACGGTTTGAAGAACAGCGAGTATTGCTAAGCACCAGAGGAACCCATGGCACAAAGATTCTTATCCCGCGAAGGCCTGCAGAAGCTCCAGAATGAACTGCAGGAACTCAAATCCAAGCGCGTTGAAACCTCCCGTATTATCGAGACTGCCCGTCATCACGGAGATCTGCGGGAGAACGCTGAGTTCCATGCGGCCAAAGAGGACCAGGGGCGGCTTGAAACCCGTATTGCTCAATTGGAAAGCACCATCGCCGAAGCGCGAATTCTGGACGAGGAAGACATTGATTCCGATAAGATTCTTCTGGGCTGCACGGTCGTGCTCAAGGACCTAAAAAAAGGCAGACAGGTTACCTATTCCATTGTGGATCCTGAGGAGATGGATATTGCGCAGGGCAAGATCTCGGTGGCTTCGCCCATTGCCAAAGGGCTTTTGGGGCATAAAGTGGGCGAAAAGGTCAAGGTCAGTATTCCCGCCGGGGATCTGGAGTACCAAGTCGAAGAGATCAGTCGTTGACAAAGCCGCAACGCGGTGCCAGGCACTGGTGCCTGGCACCAGTGCCTGGCACCAGGTTTTGAGCTAAAAGAAGGTCTCCGTGCACGCAAGAATCCGCGCTACAGGCCATTATGTTCCTCCGAAAATCCTCACTAACGCCGACCTGGAAAAACTCATGGACACGACAGATGCTTGGATTGTGGAGCGCACGGGCATCCGCGAACGCCATGTGGTGGAGCCTGGGGTGGGACCTGCCGACTTAGCGCTTGAGGCCACGAAACAGGCCCTTGAGGAAGCGGGCTGGCAGCCTCAGGACATTGAATTCATTATATTTGCTACCCTAAGCCCGGAAATGCCTGCCCCGGGCTCTGCGTGCCTCTTGCAGGAGAAGTTGGGAATTGCCCCGGTTGGGGCCTTGGATATCCGCACTCAATGTTCGGGATTCGTGTACGGTCTGTCTATTGCAGATGCTTTCATTCGTAGCGGCATGTATCGCCGTGTTCTTTTGGTCGCTTCTGAAGTTCAATCGCCCTTCTTGGATATGAGTACCCGCGGTCGAGACACAGCCGTGCTCTTCGGAGATGGCGCGGGCGTCGCACTCCTTGAAGCTGCCGAGGAACCGGGCGTGCTTTCGACACACTTGCATGCAGACGGGCGTTATGCCCGCGAGCTGTGTATCCAGTCCCCCTCGAGTTTGGACCATCCTCCCATATGCCCTGAGCGTATGCAACAAGGCAAACACTACCCCTACATGAACGGCCGGGAGGTCTTCAAGACTGCGGTGGCCACCTTTCCCAAGGCTGTCAAAGAGGCCCTGGCTCACAATGGTCATGGTTTGGAGGATCTGGATTTGCTGATTCTCCACCAGGCCAATGCCCGGATTGTTGAGGCTGTCGCCCGGTTTCTGCGCCTGCCGCCCGGGAAGATGTTCAACAATATTGAGAAGTATGGGAACACAACGGCTGCCTCCATTCCCATTGCCTTGGATGAGGCGCGCAAGGCCGGCCGGGTCCGGGACGGGGCTCTTGTCTGCCTGGCTGCTTTTGGCGCGGGTTTTACCTGGGGCTCCGCCCTTATTCGCTGCTAGCCCGCATTCCGCCTGAGTGTTATGCTAGAACTCCAAACATCATGAACGGCAACTTCGTACTGGTACTGCACAGCCATTTACCTTATGTCCTGCAGCACGGCCGCTGGCCTCACGGGAGCGACTGGCTTTGCGAGGTTGCGGTCGGCGCCTATCTACCCATTCTGGATATGCTGGAACAGCTTATCGCAGAAGGAGTTAGCCCCAATATTACCCTGAATATCACTCCGATTCTTCTGGAGCAGCTGGCCTCGCCCCTGTTTAAGGCCGAGCTCGACGACTATTTGTCCAACCGGATCGAAACCTGCAGGGATAATGAGCACGATTTTACGAGCCGGGGCCAGGTTGATCTGGCCAGGGCGGCTCAATACTGGTCCAAGCGCTTGGACCGGGTCCGGGAGATATGGAATACCCTGGACAAGGATATTGTCGGGGCCTTTGGCCGGCTCTCTGATGCCGGACATCTGGAAATCATTACCAGTGCGGCTACCCATGCCTATCTGCCGCTGCTGAGCAGGGATGCCAGCATTCGGCTCCAGTTCCGTT
>JAFGIU010000039.1 GCA_016929445.1 Candidatus Omnitrophota bacterium | reverse complement strand
GGAGACGGGATCCCGCGTTTTGTGGCCGGAGCCATCGGGCCCACGAACCGCACAGCCTCCATTTCCCCGGATGTCAATAATCCCGGCCACCGGAATGTGAGCTTTGATGAACTTGTGGAGGCGTACACCGAATGCGTGCAGGGCCTGATCGCAGGCGGCGCGGATCTTCTGCTGGTGGAAACGGTCTTCGACACCCTGAATGCCAAAGCCGCTCTTGTGGCCGTGCGCACTGTATTGGATGAGAAGGGCTTGGATTTGCCCTTGTTGATTTCCGGCACCATAACCGACGCAAGCGGCCGCACGCTTTCGGGCCAAACACCCGAGGCCTTTTGGTATTCCGTGGCCCATGCGCGGCCTGTGAGTATCGGTTTTAATTGTGCTTTGGGAGTGGAGGCCATGCGGCCCCATCTCCGGGAAATTTCCCCCTTGGCCTCCTGTGCCCTGAGTGTGTATCCCAATGCCGGGATTCCCAATGAGATGGGCGAGTACGAGGATACTCCCGAACACATGGCTGAGGTCATCCGCGCTTTTGCGCGTGAGGGCTTGATCAATGTGGTGGGCGGTTGTTGCGGGACCACACCCGGGCATATCCAAGCCATTGCCCGGGCCGTGGCCTCCGAACAGCCCCGCGCTTTTCCGAATGTCCCTCCTCATTGCCGTCTCAGCGGTTTGGAGCCTCTTGTGATTGAGCCGCAGAGTTTGTTCGTCAATATCGGGGAGCGCACCAATGTGGCGGGTTCGGCCCACTTTGCGCGCCTCATCAAGGAAGAGAACTACGAAGAAGCTCTTGCCGTGGCGCGGCAACAAGTCGAGAACGGGGCGCAAATCATCGACATCAATATGGACGAGGCTCTTCTGGACTCGGAAAGGACAATGTCTACCTTTCTGAAGCTGCTGGCCTCGGAACCGGAAATCAGCCGCGTTCCTGTGATGATCGATTCCTCAAAATGGAGTGTGATCGAGACAGGCCTCAAGTCCCTCCAAGGCAAAGGCGTGGTCAATTCGATCAGCCTCAAAGAAGGCAAGGAGGCTTTTGCCGCGCAAGCGCGCAAGGTCCAGCGCTATGGCGCGGCCGTGGTGGTGATGGCTTTTGACGAACAAGGGCAAGCAGACACCAAAGAGAGAAAAGTGGAGATCTGCGCGCGTTCGTACAAGATCCTCACCGAAGAGCTGGGTTTTGCTCCACAAGACATTATTTTTGATCCCAATATTTTCGCCATCGGCACGGGCATCGAGGAACACCGCAACTATGCCGTCGACTATATCGAGGCCACGCGCGAGATCAAACAGAACTTGCCTCATGCCCTGGTGAGCGGCGGGGTAAGCAATGTGTCTTTTTCCTTTAGGGGAAATAATCCTTTGCGCGAGGCCATTCATTCGGTCTTTCTCTTTCATGCTGTGCGTGCGGGCATGGACATGGGCATTGTCAACGCAGGGCAACTGGCGATTTATGAAGACATCCCCAAGGATTTGCTGGAACGCGTGGAGGATCTGGTCCTCAACCGCCGGCCCGACGCGACCGAACGGCTCTTGGAAATTGCGTCGAGCGTGGATGCCCAGCAACGTGGAGACTCGGGGCCGGATCTGAGTTGGCGGGAGGCTCCGGTTGCCGAGCGCCTGAAGCTTTCGTTGATTAAAGGCATCGCAGATTACATTGATGATGACGTGGAAGAGGCGCGCCGGGGATTGAACCAGGCTCTGGATGTGATAGAAGGCCCGCTGATGGACGGGATGAACGCGGTAGGGGATCTTTTCGGCGAGGGCAAGATGTTTCTTCCCCAAGTTGTCAAGAGCGCGCGCGTTATGAAAAAGGCCGTGGCCTATCTCATGCCTTTCATGGAGGAAGAAAAGAAGCAGAACCCCGGCGCAGCCAGGAACGCCAAGGGCAAGATCCTGTTGGCCACGGTCAAAGGAGATGTCCACGATATCGGCAAGAATATTGTGGGCGTGGTGCTCCAATGCAATAACTACGAGGTTTTGGACCTGGGTGTGATGGTGAGCTGCGAACAAATTCTGTCGACGGCTCAAAGGGAACGGGTGGATGTGATCGGCCTGAGCGGGCTCATTACGCCCTCTTTGGAGGAAATGGCCCATGTTTCGGGCGAAATGGAGCTCAAGGGTTTCGGGATTCCGCTTCTGATCGGAGGGGCCACCACCTCGCGCGTGCACACGGCAATAAAAATTGAACCCCGGTATAGCGGAGCTACGGTGCATGTGCCCGATGCCTCCAGAGCTGTCAGCGTGGTCCAGAAACTCCTGAGCCCGGGACAGAAAGACGAGTATCTCGACAAACTGCGCCGGGAGTATGAAACACTGCGAATTACGAGGCGCGCCCGCCAAGAAAGAGATGTGCTTCTGACTCTTGATAAGGCACGGGCGAACAAACCCCGCATATCGTGGGAAGCGTACACACCGCCCAAACCGCCTCAGCTCGGAGTCCGGGTGTTCAAAGACTATCCTTTGGAGGAATTGCTGGACCGCATTGACTGGCGTTTCTTCTTCACGGCTTGGGAGTTGCCGGGGCGCTTTCCGCAAGTGCTCAAGGACCCCAAGGTGGGGGAGACTGCCACCAAGCTTTACGAGGAAGCACTCACGCTCTTAGACCGTATTGTGTCCGGAAAACTTCTCCGGGCCCGGGCCGTTATCGGCCTTTGGCCGGCCAACACCGTGAATCACGAAGATATTCAACTCTATACGGATGAATCAAGGAAGGAAGTCTTGACGACCCTCCATTTCCTGCGGCAGCAACGGCCTGCGCAAGGCCCGAATCACTGCCTGGCAGATTTTGTGGCGCCCAAAGAGTCGGGGATCGCGGATTATGTGGGAGCCTTTGCCGTCACAACGGGATTGGGCGCTCCGGAATTGGCCGCTGATTTTGAAGCCGACCATGATGATTACCGCAGCATCATGGTCAAGTCCTTGGCCGACCGCTTGGCCGAAGCCCTGGCAGAGCGGATCCATGAACGGGTGCGCCGGGAATTATGGGCCTATGCCCCGGATGAGGCCTTAACCAACGAGGCTTTGATCCGGGAGGAGTATGTAGGAATCCGGCCTGCCCCCGGCTATCCCGCGTGTCCGGACCACACCGAAAAGCGCACACTCTTCAAAACCTTGCTCAAGCCGTGGGAGAATGCCGGCATCGAACTCACCGAGGCCTGCGCCATGAATCCTGCAGCATCTGTATCGGGCTACTATTTCTCTCACCCAAAGTCACGGTATTTTGGATTGGGGCCGGTGGGCCGGGATCAGGTTGAGGATTACGCTTTGCGCAAAGGCCTGTCCGTGGCAGAAGTTGAACAGTGGTTGGCCCCGGTCTTGGGCTACGAGCCTGTCTCAAAATAGCTGAGCAAGGTCTCGCAGGCTTCGTGCAAGGATTCTCCAAAGGAAATCACGCCTTCTTCATGACCACCCATGGCCAGGATTCTTTGGGCAGAGAGATCCGATTCCTCCCAAAGACGTTGAATTTCAAGGGCCATCTGGGGAGTGCCGTAGGCCGCTGTGGGGGAAGTAGTGGGCAAACGATCGAGGAGATTCTCCCAAAACCCGTGGTGGTGAACGTGAACAACGGCTTGGATGGACTCACAGAGTTGGTAAAGCATGGCATGAGTCAAGGACTCCGAAGAGGCGGGCAGCTGGCCCACGCATTCCACCCAGTTTTCTTCAATGCTGTAAGCCTGAACCAGGGAATAGTGTTCCTCCGAGGTCTCGGGAATATGACCGGTTTGTGTTCCGGAAATCAAAAAGGCGTCCGCCCCGGCGCCCAAAAAGCGCACACTGAGATTCCCGTAACCCACTCCGTCCTCGTAAACGCCGATGAGCCCCAAGGCATGCAAACGGTCCCGGTGGATGCAAAGTCCGGCTACCTGCTCAAGCGCGGGCAATTTGGCCGGGGTCCAGCGGCATTCAAATTTTGTATAACCTTCCTCCAAAATAGCGGGCCCTCCTGTGTATTGTCGCATTATGAGAGGGCTCCCCAAGGTCCGGCAAGCAGAATCTTTCGCTTCCTCACCTATGTGTTAAACTATTGGACCTGGCTCTAAGCGTATCGAATATGATTAAAAGATTCCCCAACCCCTTGCGCTTTCTTTGGATAACACCTTTGCTCCTTTTGGCCGGCTGCGCGGGTCATCCGGGCCGGGGCACGGAGCTCTCCGCATATGGTTTGGATGCCGGAGGCGGGTACTTGCCTTTGCGCGCGCTGTGCGCACAGCGCGGATGGGAATGGGAGTGGGACCCTCACTTGCAGGCTGTGACCGTGTTGCCGGACAAAGGGCCTGCGTTAAAAGTGCTTGTGGGCATGGACTCCGTTCTGCTGGGAGACGAATTGCGGCCTTTGGGCAAAGATGTGCTGCTGAAAGAGGGAAGTATCCTTGTGCCTGCCGCGATCCTGGCGCTTCTGCCTCTGGAGATTCCTCCGCAGACAGCCCCCCGAATTCAACAGACAGCCGTTCCCCCAGTAGAGGCCCAGCCCGGCCAAAGCTTCCGTATCCGGCGAGTGGTCATTGACCCCGGACACGGCGGCAAGGACCCGGGAGCTTTGGGAAGAAACGGGCTGCAAGAAAAGGTTGTGGTGCTTTCCATCGCCAAAAAGCTGGCGGAGGAGCTGAGAGCTCAGGGAATTCAGGTGATTCTCACGCGCGAGGACGACCGTTTTATTCCTCTTCAGGCGCGCGCTGAGTTTGCCAATAAGCACAAAGCGGATTTTTTCCTGAGCATTCATGCCAACAGTGCGCATGCAAAATCGGCTCAAGGTTTTGAGATCTACTATTTGTCCGAAGCCACGGATGACAATGCGCGCGCGCTGGCGAGCGCCGAGAACAGTGTGGACGGGCCCTTTGAGGATGAGGCGTACGGCGAGCGGGGTACGGATTTGGATGCGACAGTCTGGGATTTGATCCATACGGAGAACCGCATCGAATCCATTGAATTAGCCCACGCCTTGATGGGGGGGTTGCGCAAGCATGTGAAGGTGGAGGAAAGGGGCGTAAAGAGCGCGCGTTTTGCCGTGCTTCGGGGGACCCAAATGCCCTCCTTACTGTTGGAAGTGGGTTTTGTTTCAAATAATGATGAAGGAAAGCGTCTGAGCGATCCGTGGTTTCAGAAGAAAATTGCGCAGGGAATTGCAAGCGGTTTGCTGAATTACAAGCGGGAATACGAGCGTACGAATGGCTTCACAAAATAGCGGGCCCATTGGGGTTTTTGATTCCGGGGTGGGCGGTCTTACAGTTCTTAAGGAGCTGCTGAAGGAACTTCCTCACGAGAATTTTATCTACATGGGGGATACCGCGCGCGTGCCGTACGGAACCAAGTCGCGGAGAACCGTCCTGCGTTTTGCCTGGGATGATGTGAGATTTCTTTTGCGCTATCCGGTCAAGGCTTTGGTCGTGGCCTGCAATACGGTCTCCAGTGTGGCATTGACGCATTTGCAGCGAAACCTGGCCATGCCGGTAATCGGTGTTATCGAACCTGCGGTGGCCCGGGCGGTACGTATCACCGAAAAGGGACGCATCGGGGTGCTGGGCACCCCCACAACTGTGGCCAGCGGCGCTTATGAACGTGCGGTCCGGCAGCTTTGCCCCGATCTGAGTGTCGTTTCAAAAGCGTGTCCGCTCTTTGTGCCCTTGGCCGAAGAGGGATTGCTCAGCGGCAAGTTAGTCGACCAGGTCTGCGAGCATTACCTGAAGTCCATTCGCTCCAAGAGAGTCGATACCGTGATTCTGGGTTGCACGCACTACCCGCTTTTGCGGAGGGCCATCGCAAAGAGCCTGGGTTCCCCGGTTCGAATCATCGACAGCGCATGTGAGCTCGCGCAAGAGCTCAGGGGATTATTGGAGAAAAGGAATCTTTCCGCCCGGGCCAAGAAAAACGGGTATCGCAAATTTTATGTGAGCGGCGATCCTAAAGATTTCGCGCAGCTCGGAGAACGTTTCATGGGCAAGAGTGTCCGTGGAGTGAGAAAGATACAATTCGGATGAGCAAAAAAGCCGTTGTGCTTTTGTCCGGAGGATTGGACTCGGCAACCTGTCTTTATGCTTGCCTTGAAAAGGGCTATGAG
>JAFGIU010000038.1 GCA_016929445.1 Candidatus Omnitrophota bacterium | reverse complement strand
GAACGCCGAATACGTCAACGTGCCTTCGAGTGTCTCGCTCAAACCCGCGGACGCCGTGACCGTTGAAGCCTGGGTGCGCTGGGACGGCGTGGCCGATACGACCATGCATCGTGTTGTAGAAAAGGATATTGGAAACAAGAATTATATTCTGTGGATCTATGGGAGCTCCAATGCGACCATGGCGGATGTCGTTGGATTCGGGATCAATGGCGTGGATGACGGCGGAGGCGAATACGCGCGGGCGGATTCAGGTCTCAGTACGGGCGAGTGGGTGCACCTAGCTGGAACATATGACCGCACGGAAACCGGTGATACCGGCTTTCTATACATTAATGGTGTTCTCCAGACAGACACAATCACTGTGACAGCCACGATTAATCAGAGCGATAATGCTTTGGGCATCGGTACGGGCAGTACCGGCTACACATGGGAAGGCCAGTTGGACGAAATCCGTGTATGGAATGTTGCCCGTACCCAACAGCAGATCCAAGACAATATGTATAAGCAAATCGATCCCGGTAGTACGGGGCTGGTGGGCTACTGGCGCCTGGACCAGGGCTTTGGGCAGAATGTGCCGGACATTTCCGGCAACGGAAACAATGGGACTTTGGGCGCGACGAGCGCCGTTGGAACGGACGACCCGCGCTGGTGCGCGGGGTATGTCCTTAATCCTTTAAGCGGCACCCAGTCCAACCAGGTGACCCTCGATTTGGACGGCGGCACCTACACGCGCTACACCCCGGCCTTTAAGGTGCGCGGCTGGCGCCTGCCCACAGCACCGGCCACGCTGAGTGTGGAAGGCACGGCCAAGACCCTGGGCACCGATTACAACGCGGCCGTCAAGCCTCTATCCATGGCCTGGCGGGCGGACAGTCTGCTGTGGCATTCCACCCTCGAAAGTGCCGGCGCCGTCACGAGCCCGGATGTGGGGAGTGCAGGCACGGTCAATAGTTCAACCTTCGCAACAGGTCGATACGGAATGGGCGCCTTGTTTGATGCGAACAGCGAGCACATTGCGGTTTCAGTGACCGAGGGAAGCGACTTTCACAAAGCGGGGGGCGTGGTTGAATTTTGGTATAAGCCTGATCATGATCACACAGATAACAATTATCATGCGTACTTTTCCTTTGAGTACGACAATCCGAACCGGATCTGCCTGTACAAGCATAGTAATAACAGCATGATCTGGCAACTCAATCAGGGAGGGACCTCTGTCAACTTGTCTGTCGGGAGCACTGACTACAGCTACAGTGCCGGGGAATGGGTGCATTTCCGGGCGGAATGGGATGATTCGTTGCCTTTGGCCAGCCAGCAGCGGTTTTACGTGAACGGGGTGGAGGTCGTTCATACTGACTCTGGGACCGATTTAAATTCGTCAAGTATGACGACTCCGACGGTGCTGTACATAGGTAATCACACCTCCACAGGAGCGGAGGAGGCGAACGGAGTGATCGACGAATTCCGCGTTTACGGCGGCTCCTCCATTGACCCCACGCAGATCGCGCGCGGCGGCGCGGATGTGTATCCTTCACCCGCCTTCTACTGTGCCATGGAGAGCGCGACCGAAGTAAGCTTCCCGGATATCGGCGTTGCCGGCGGCAGCGTGACCAATGCCACCTTTACCACAGGGTACAAGGGCAGCGGCATGCTATGCGATTCAGACGGGGAATATGCGGCGATCCCCATGGCCGGCAACCTGGACCCTCAAACCGGCACCATTGAGTTTTGGTACAGGTGTACTGGCGATCCTTCCGGCACGGCCCGCTTCTTCAGCAGCAGCGAAGGCGATGATGAATTCAAACTGGATCGGTACTCAGACGATTACCTCATCGGATTTGAGATCAACAATGAGGGCGGAGAGCAATGGACCGTGAACACGAACGTATTTGACCAGTCCTGGCACCACCTTCGCGTCACTTACGATACGGTCAATGATTCTTACTACCTCTATATCGACGGCGTTTCCCAAGGACCGCTTAGCGGGGCTGCCTTTTCCGATATTACAGTGACCGGAAACAACCTGGGGATCGGCGGGAAGATTTTTGATGGCACCCGCCGTTGCGGCGGCATCATCGATGACTTCCGCATCTACGACCGCGTGCTGCCGCCGGACTCGGACCCGCTGGTGACGGATTATCTTTCCAGGGGCGGCGTCAACGACACCCTGGACATCACCGGCGTGGACACCAGTGGCCGAGGCGACTATCTTTACTTTGCGAGCGATACCAAATTCACCGGCATGAACGTGGAGCTCGCCACCGCGGGCACCGGCACAGTGGAAGTGATTTGGGAGTACTGGAACGGCTCGGATTGGAGCGCGTTGGGCGTGGGTGAGAGCGTGGAAGGCGTGAGCGAGTTCAAGGCCTCCGGCGCCCTGCACTGGAATGAGCCGGCCGACTGGGAACGCTACTCCGTGAACGGTTCGGGCAGTATGTACTACGTGCGCTGCCACATGGCCAACGGGGACTCTTACACGGTGGATCCGGTGGAAGATACGATTCTCACCGACGTCATGGTTCTGCAGTACTTGACCGACGTAAGCGCGGATTCGACCACGTTTGAAGTGGTGCCGGCCGGCGGCGGCTCGACGGGTGAGTCCGCCGGCGCGACCTTGTTTGAAGGAGTGAGTCTGGACGGAATCAATGTGGATTGACTTGGTGTCAGGCACTGGTGCCTGACACCGGTGCCTGACACCGTGGAACATGCGTGAAACATGCCCTCGGAGGGACGTAAGAACCGTCCCTGAAAGTGAGCCTTATGACACCACTAAAGATCGCCACAAACCGTCATTGCGAGCCGAAGGCGAAGCAATCTATGTCCGGCTGCTCCGCAAAGATTGCTTCGTCGGCCTGCGGCCTCCTCGCAATGACGAAGACCCCGCTGTCACCCCGCGGCAAGGTCCGGACCGTCCTTGCGAGCCCAGCCCCTTCCGTCATCGCGAACGCAGTGAAGCGATCTATGTCCCGTTCCGCAAAGATTGCCGCGCCCTTCGGGCTCGCAATGACGACGCTCTTCGCAATGACGGTTGTGTGCGCGCTCCTCGCGATGACTGCGCCCCCCGCTCGGGCCGCCTCCTGGCATCATCCCGACTGGAGTTGCCGTAAGAAGATCACAATAGACAACGCGCGGGTCAGCGGGACCTCTGATCTGTATAGCTTCCCGGTAATGATCGAGGAAACGGACACGGACTTGCGCGACAAGGCCCAATCCGGGGGGCAGGACATCTTGTTTACGGACGCGACCCACCGCAACAAGCTCATGCATGAGATCGAGAGCTACTCCAGTTCAACGGGCGCCTTGCTGGCCTGGGTCAAGGTGCCGGTCTTGGACTGTGACGACGACACGGTGATCTATATGTACTACGGCAACCCGGACGCTTCTGATCAGCAGAATGTTCAGGAAACCTGGGATGAAAGCTTTCTTTTCGTGCATCACTTGCAGGAAACGACCACAGGGGCCACGGACTTCAAGGACAGCACTCGGAACGGCCACGATTCGGACAGTGTCACCATTGACGGCACTGGCTCCAATCCGGATGCGGCCGGGATAGGGGACGGCGCCATCCAGTTGGACGGCAGCAATGACGGAATACAGATCGATGACCACGATGATTTTACGCCGGCCGGGGATATGACCGTGGAGGGCTGGGTCCGCATGGACAATTTGCCTATCACTCGGGCCTCAAATGCGGACATTGTTTTTAAGGGTCATAATGGCGCCCCCTACCAGTCGTATTATGTGGCCATGAGTAAGGACTATTCAAACCGTCCCTTGTTTGTCTACCGCAACAATTCGAGCGACTCGGTCTATGCCTACGGCACGGCCGGCACCATTGCTGTGGACACCTGGTACTATGTGGCTGGGGTGCGCGACGGCGACACGACCCGTGTTTATTTGAACGGCAGCGACACCGATACGTCAACGGGTTCGACCAGTGGGACCTGCTACCCGTCGGACGATGACCTGTGGTTCGGCGGGGCCTCCTATACCGACGGTTTCCTGGACGAATTGCGCTTTTCCACCGAGGCGCGTACCGAGGATTGGCTAAGCACCACCTACAACACGATCAACAACAACATTACGGCCTTTTATTCCAAGGGCACCGAGGAATCCGGGCCGCCGTGGCTCACGGTTACGCAGACTGACACCACCATCCAGATCGATGTCCCCAACCGCTACCGGGCTGTCCTGCGCACCGATGATCCACTAGGGAGTGATGAATACTTGATGTTTTATGATCTCTATGAAGATGCCGCGAATCCGGATGAAGTGGTGCGGTCTGTAAGCCCATTCATTCATGAAGAGGGAGTGACATATAGTCTTGCAAATGATGATTACCGGAAAACCACCGTATTGGAGGCGACACCGGTGAGGGTCAGGATCCGCGTTGAAGGGCACGTGAGCTCATCGACAAACTGGCAATACGTGACTGACGGGACGGATGCGGTTTCCGTTCTGGAGGAATACACCTTCACCCCCGAAGGCGTGTTCGTGCATTCGGATTATGACTTCCACAGCGGCATTACCTTGGACACTGCGGGGGGCAGTGATGATTTTTGGTGGATACCCATTACTGTGGACCCGGCAACTGTGGGAGTATTCGAAACCAACCTGCTTTCCGGTAACGGAGCCGGGGAGACTTCCCGGGCGCCCAACACGGCTTTTGACCCTTCCGAGCAGTATTGCGTCCTTCAGGGAACGGGCGGGTATCAGGATGTCTTTGTGAGTCTTCCTCTGAACCGCCGGTTTGCGCCCCCCACCGATAGCCCGATGTGGCAATACACCACTTCCGGCGAAAACCTGCGTTGTTATGAATACGGCACTGCGGGCGGCATCCTGGTGGACGGAAGGCGCACCATTGACTGGTGCATTCTTCTTAGGCCGCAGACCGAGTTGGACACCTTTGCGGAGCGCGCCGGTCTCCTCCACGATCTGACGAGTCCGGATGCGTTGGAGTTCTGGCAGGGGGCCGCCTGGGACGAACTCGATGATCGGGAGGAGCTCGGCGCGGAGGTGCTGTTTGCGTGTGATTTTGAAGGCGCGGATCCGGATCTGTCAAACGGAGGGGATGGTTGGGATGACGGAAATGCCTCAGGGTCGGCCACAATTGTGGGTAATGCGACTGCCCAAGTTTATTCCGGCGCCTATTCCATGAAGGTCACGACAGATGCCTCTCAGTCTTCTTACGTGGACAAAGAAGGCAATATGTCGACTGTGTATATGCGTTTCTATATTTACATCGACACAGAGACCTTGAGTACCGGCAGCACTCTTTACTTGGTCAATCTGAACGACACAAGTTACACCGGTGACGATACCCAGCTGATGATCCAACAAGATGCAGCCGGGAATCTGGAACTCAAGGTTAAGGATGACGTGGATAATTATTACGCCGCAGGCAGCGACGGTTATCTCAACACCCGACAGTGGTACTGCATTGAATTCAAGGTGGTGCGGGACGGATCTGCGGGGAGCGTTGACTTGTGGGTGGATGGGGTGAATGTTCTATCGCAGTCCGGCATTGATACCGGCGCCCTGGATGCGGATCACAAGTATTTCGGAGGAACCTGGTCAGCCACAGCCGGAAATATCCTCTATTTTGACGATGTGGTTGTGAGTGCCAGTCCCATCGGCCCGGCCAATATTAACGCCGGAGAGGGCGCGTATACCGCCCAGTTCGACTCCGACGAGCTTGTGATGGCGCTGGAGCCGGTGACCGCGCATGGGGCCCCGGTGTGCTTGTGCGGGTTTGAGGGAGGGGATTCGGACCTGACCGACGGGGGGGATGGCTGGGTTGGAGGGTGGAATACCGGGTCCACGATTGCGGGGAATGAAACCGGCACTGTGCATTCCGGGCAGTATGCGGTCCGGATGACTCAAGGCGGTAGCGCGGGTACTGCAGTGGCCGACTATGACTGGCCGGGCACATACAGTGAACTCTACGTTCGTTTCTACTACATGCTGGATTATGAGGGGTGGTCAGGGGAGAACAACGGTGATGTCTTTATGTACTTGTTGGACACTTCGGATGGGTCCAACGCCGGCTTCGGGCTCGTGGAAAAGAGTGGTCAAAATGAGCTGCTTTTGGAAACCTATAATGGCGGCTCTTGGAACGCAGCCGGAAGTGACAGCGTTATCGAAGCCGGCCGTTGGTACTGCATAGAGGCCAGGGTGCTGCGCCACGCCACAGCCGGAACCGTGGATATGTGGCTGGACGGGGTGTTGGTGTATAGCGCCACGGGATTGGCCACAGGCAGCACCTCCGACCACGACGAGATCCGGTTGCGAATGGATTCCGTCAACAATCAGTGGTTCATCGATGACTTGGTGGTCAGCGAGTCCTACATCGGCCCGGGCGTGCGCCACACGCCTGTGTACAAGGTGCGCGGGTGGCGGGATTCGGAGATGCCGCAGGCATTCTTGGTGGATGGTGTGGAAGGCGCTTTGGTCGATGCCAAGGACTACACCGTGGCGCGCAAGCCTGTGAGCGCGGCGTTTTTTGCGGACGAGTTGTTGTGGGCGTCAACTCTGGAGAGTTCGACAGCGGTGACGAGCCCGGATGTGGGGAGTGCAGGGGCAGTGGATGCGGGTGTGACCTATGTTGCGGGCCGCTATGGAAACGGGGCGCTCTTTGACGCAAACGAAGAGTTTCGCGTCAATATCACCGGAGCGGATGCCGGGAATTTCAATAAGGCCAAGGGAGCGATCGAGTTTTGGTATCAGCCGGATTACAACCATAATGACAACACTCTGCACTATCTATACTTAATGTACTACGACGGCAGCAACAGCATGCGTTTGTACAAGCAGGCGGACAATGACTTGGAATCTTGGATCAACTCAAATGCGACTTCAGTTAACACCACAATCACTTCTTCGAACTATTCCTGGATTGCTGATGAATGGGTGCATATTCGGGTGGAATGGGATGATACTGCCACTGCGTCCGAGCAAGTTCGTATATTCCTGAACGGGCAGGAGCCGCCGCATACAGATGATACCGATGACTACAATTCCGCTAATCTGACTCTCGATTCAGCGATTCATGTGAGCCGCGCTGCAGGCAGCCCAGCCAGTGGCATCATCGATGAATTTCGCATTTACGGCGGGGGCAACCCGAGTCTGGAGCAGGTGGCCGAGGGCGGCCTGGAGTACGCGTCCGACCTGACCTGGTATTCGACCTTGGACTCCAGCGGCGACGTGACCAGCCCGGAGGTGGGTGGCGCCGGCACGGTGACCAATGCCACCTTTGTGGCCGGTAAGGTGGGGAATGGGGCGCTGATCGATGCCAACGGGGAGTATCTCCAGGTTCCTATGTTAGACCATGTCGGAGCCACAACCGGGACAATTGACTTTTGGTACAAGCTAACCGGAACCTCAAACGATTATCTGACATTCTTCACAACCACCGAAGGCGACGACCAGTTTGATTTGCAACGCGGCACAGCGGACACCTATATTGTTTTTGCCGTAAACAACGCGACTTGGAGCAACTGGTCTTCAACGGAAGTCAATATCTTCGATGGGGCCTGGCATCATGTGCGCCTTACCTATGACACAGACAACAATCTGAACTATCTTTATTTGGATGGCGTTAATGAAGGTTTACAGACTACCAATCACGGCAGCATAGATATATCGTCGTACAATTTGAGAATTGGCAATAAGAGCGACGGGACAGATCCTTGCTTGGGCGTTATCGACGAGTTCCGAGTATGGGACGCGGTAAAAGGCGCGCCTTCCGCCGAGTACTTGAACGATACCTCGCGTGATCTGGAGCTGGCCTTTGAAGCCGATGATGCCAGTAACCGGGGGGAATATTTGTTCTTGGGTTCGGACTCCAAGTTTACGGGGCTCAACACCGACCTGCGGACTGTGGGCGTGACTTCCAGTAATACCTTTAGCGACGGTTTCGAGAGCGGCAACATGTCTTCCTGGTATGAAACCCAGACGGACAGCGGGGATCTCTCGGTGACTGCCGCCGCAGCGCACACCGGGGACTACGGCCTTCAGGCGGTGATTGACGATACGAACAATATTTGGGTGAAGGATGAGGTGCCTGGGGCAACCGATTGGCGTGCTAGGTTTTGGTTCCATCCGAATAATTTGGCGATGGGAGACGGAGATTATTTCACAATCCTCGATGTTGTGGAGTACAACAACCCTTGGGATGATGCCTTTCTAATAAACATGGAATACTCTGCGGGTTTTGGTCACTTTCTTCAAGTCCTCGATGCAACAGGAGGAAGTTACACCAAATATAGCAGTACGGTGTTGCTCGATATGAATCAGTGGCATCTTATCCAATTGGAATGGCATGCGGCGAGTGCGTCTGGGGCCAATAATGGCTATTTTAGTTTTGCTGTTGACGGCGAGAATGCTGAGACTGTTTCTGGTATAGACAATGACAATGTTGATGTTGGATATGTAATCTTGGGAGCTGAAGGTGTGGATTCAAGTACCTCGGGGACCATTTTCTTCGACGACTACGAGTCTTCGGCTTTGGGTATGGGCTATGAATATTGGAATGGGAGCGCATGGAGTCCCTTGGGGGTGGGAGAGAGTGTGTTTGGGACAAGCCTAGTCACCCGGGAAGGCACTTTCTTGTGGAGAGAGCCCTTAGATTGGTCCTTATACTCCGTGAATGGGTCTTCGGACTTGTATTACATCCGCGGCCGCTTGCGCAGCGGTGCGTATTCGACTTCACCGATCGAGAACCTCCTGCAGACCGATATTCTGCTGATTCGCCAGGAGTCCGACCTGGATGCCCCGAGCGTCGGCCGTGGTGACCCGCACATCTACATCGGCAATCCCAAATATATACGCCACGGCGGCTTTGTACCCGCCGACGGCATCAAACGCCCCAAACAGTGGTAATCAAAACCGGTGTCAGGCACGGGTGCCAGGCACCGGTGCCTGGCACCGTGAAACACACCCTCGTGAAACATCAAACTAAGCTGCGTATTATCTAAGACTTTTTCGGTAATATTGAGAAGTCGCGCCCTCCGAGCCAACCTTAGTAAAGTTTTCTTTCATGGAACTTAATATAATCGAAGTATCAGTAACTTACGTATGCAAAATAATTTACATGCGTTTAGGTATTGACAAAAAAGTATATTGGGTTAGACTTTTTCTTGTGCCTCGATCTCGAGGAATCAGTAAGACTATCTTTGGCGAAACAAACGTTGCCTGGAAAGGAGAAAGACGATGGAAATCAATGTGGTGCGACTGCACAGGATCGAGGGCGAGAATCGTGTCAAGGCCTTTGCGGATGTCGAATTTGACGAGGAATTGCTCGTCAAGGGAATCATGCTTATTCACAGCCGTAACGGGTTGTTTGTGAGCATGCCCCGCGAACAGGGAAAGGACGGTCTCTGGTACGACAAGGTCAAGCCTCTCAAGGGAGACCTCCGGTCGCGGCTTCACCAGGCAATCATGGCTGCCTATGAAAAGGCAGAACAGGACTCCGATCAGGCAGAGCTGTCGCCTTTGCCTGCGGAATCAAATTAGCGGTGAAGCGATGGGAAGGCCCAATCATATCTATTACCCAGGTGCCCTCTATCATGTCATTGCGCGCGGTGATAATCGCGAACCGGTATTCCTGTCAGACCGGGATTACTTCAAGTATCTGAATCTGCTCAGAGAAAATGTTAAGAAGTATGACTGCACGGTTTTGGCCTATGCGCTGATGCCGAATCATATCCATCTTATGATCAGGGCAGGAGCTTTCCCCATCCACCTTGCCATGCAAGCCGTCCATACCGCCTATACGAAATACGTTAACCGGACCTATGGAAGGGTAGGGCATGTTTTTCAGGGGCGGTACAAGCCCATACTTGTGGAGGAGGAGACTTACGCTTTGGAAGTGAATCGCTATATCCATCTGAATCCCGTCCGGTCGGGACTGACGCGTTGGCCTGAACAGTACCCTTGGAGCAGTTACGGGTGGTACATGAGCGAGGAACAGAATGATCTGTTGGACCGGGATTACATTCTGGATTGGTTCAGGAAAAACGGCAAGACGGAGGATTTTGAGAGTGTGCGGCGAAGATTCCACGAGTTTACGATTGAGGGACTCGCGAGGAAGCGCAATTTAGAGGACGAAGTCATTGAGAACCGGTTTCTGGGATCCCGGGACTTCATAGACAGAGTGAAAGAGGAATGGTGCCAGGCACCGGTGCCTGGCACCAGTGCCTGACACCGAAACACGAAACGAAACATAGAGAAGGAGAGAATACGATGCCACGGAAAATCGAGATGAGGGCCGGGATCAACTTGGAGGAGATGCCTGCATGGAAGGAAGCCAAGACTCTGACTGTTGCGGTCTATGATTTGATACACCAGGGCCAGCTGGGGCGGAACCTGCCCCTGAAGGAGCAACTCCGGGAGGCCTCGGTCACGCTCATGAGCCGTTTGGCTGACGCGCTTGATGCGGAGGCCTTGGAGCCGCCGGACGATGCCCTAAGTATAGCCACGCGGGCAACTTCTGAGGTACAATCGTGTTTACACGTGGCCAGGGCCATGGGCTACCTGTCGGAGGAAGCATTCCATGCCCTGTATGACCAAGTGCGCAGAGCGCGCGCGAGCATTGCCGCCCTGATGAAGAGATTGCGGATGATTGAGCCTGCCGAACCGGCGGTACCAAGCTCCGTATAACTCTTCCGGGCGGGACAAACACAACCCATGCCCAGAATCCCCGACAAACGCGGACACTTCGGCCCCTACGGCGGCAAGTATGTGCCGGAGACCCTCATGGTTGCACTGGATGAACTGGAGGCCGCCTTCCGTCGATTCAAAAAAGACCCTTCCTTCAGGAAGGAGCTCAAACACTATCTGGAACATTATGCCGGCCGGCCCACGCCGCTTTATTTTGCGCGCCGGCTGACCGAGGCCCTCGGCGGGGCCAAGATTTATTTGAAGCGCGAGGACCTGCTGCATACGGGTGCCCATAAGCTCAACAACACCTTGGGCCAGGTTCTGTTGGCGCGCCGGCTGGGCAAGAAGCGCATTATTGCCGAGACCGGGGCAGGCCAGCATGGGGTGGCCACGGCCACGACCTGTGCGCTTTTCGGCTTGGAGTGCGTGGTGTACATGGGCCGCGAGGATGTCCATAGACAGTCTCTTAACGTTTTTAAAATGAAGCAGTTAGGAGCTACCGTGATTCCTGTGGATTCCGGATCCCGCACGCTCAAGGATGCCACCAACGAGGCCATTCGCGACTGGGTGACCCATGTGCGCACCACGCACTACGTGATCGGATCGGTGGTGGGGCCGCATCCCTATCCGGAAATGGTGCGTGAGTACCAATCCGTGATCGGCATTGAGGCACGCAGGCAAATCCTCCGGTCTGAACGCAAGCTGCCGGATCTTTTGGTGGCCTGTGTGGGAGGAGGCTCCAATGCGATCGGCCTCTTCCATCCCTTTTATAAGGATGAAAAGGTACAGATGCTGGGGGTGGAGGCTGCGGGGCATGGGCTGCATACGCAGAAGCACTCGGCTACCTTGGCCAAGGGTAGCACAGGGTATTTGCATGGCAGCGCGAGCCGTTTATTGCAGGACGCTGACGGGCAGGTTCAGCTTCCGCATTCCGTGAGCGCGGGCCTGGACTACCCGGGCGTGGGGCCCGAGCATTCCTTTTATAAGGATTCGGGGCGGGCGCAGTATGCGGGTGTGACCGATGCGCAGGCCCTGGAGGGTTTTCAGCTGTTGGCGCGTACGGAAGGCATTCTCCCGGCGCTGGAGACCGCGCATGCCATTTACCAACTCAAGAAAGTGGCCAAGAAGTGGTCCAAGTCCTCGGTGATTGCGGTATGCCTTTCAGGACGGGGGGACAAGGACGTCAACCAAATCGCTAAAGTGTTGGGAGAGGAGTTATGAACGGTGTCAGGCACTGGTGCCTGGCACCGGTGCCTGGCACCGGGATTAGGGAAATATGACGCGGATCACGCAGGCTTTTACGAGACTCAAGAAGGCCGGTCAATCGGCCTTTATTCCGTATCTTACGGCGGGCTATCCGAACACGCGCACGTGTCTGGATCTCATCCGCACGCTCGAGGACCAGGGCGCGGACATCATTGAAATCGGCATTCCGTTTTCCGACCCGCTCGCAGACGGCCCCACCATCCAAAAAGCCTCCACTCAAGCCCTGGCAGCGGGCATGACCGCGCAAAAGGCCATGGACTTGGCCGCGCAAGTCCGCAAGCGCTCCGGGATCCCGATCGTCATGATGACCTACTACAATATCGTGGCTCGCCGGGGCCTGGCCCACTTTATGCGCCAGGCCCGCGCGGCCGGCGTGGACGGCCTGATCTGCGCGGATCTCCCGCCGGAGGAAGCCGGGGATCTTATCCCGGCAGCCCGCGCCGCGCGCATAGACACCATCTTTTTAGCTGCGCCCACGAGCTCGGCCGACCGCCTGCGCCGCATCAACCGCGTCTGCCGTGGCTTCCTGTATTATGTTTCGATCACAGGCACCACAGGCGCACGCGCCGATCTGCCCGCAGACCTCACGGGCCAACTCGACCGCGTCCGTCACCAGAGCCGCCTTCCGGTCTGCGTCGGATTCGGCGTGTCCAAGCAGGAGCAGGTCCGCCGCCTTCGCCGTCACGCGGACGGCATCATTGTCGGCAGCGCAGTCGTCAAAAGTGTGGAAGGCAAAAAGGGAGCCGCAGCAGTCAACGCGCTCAAGCGTTTTGTGCGGCCGCTCATTAAGGCAGCGCACGGGGAATGAAACAACTTTACGCGGTCATTTTGGCAGGAGGTTCAGGCCACCGGCTCTGGCCCCAATCGCGGAAGCACCTTCCCAAACAGCTCATCCGTATTGCCGGCAGCAGCCAAACACTCCTGCGCCAAACAGTGCAGCGCATTGCGCGCATTGTGCCCAAGTCGCGCATTCTCATCGTCACGCACAAAGACCAAGCCCGCCAAATCCGCAAGCAGCGCCTCGGCCTTCCCGGAGAAAATATTTTGGCTGAGCCCTATCGCCGCAACACGGCCGCAGCCCTTGCCCTGGCCGGCCTGGAGCTGGCGCATCGCGATCCCGAGGCTGTTTTGTGGGCTTCGCCCGCGGATCACGTGATCGGACGCCTCGGGGAGTACGAGCGTGTCGTGCGCTTGGCTGCGCGCACCGCCGCGGACCACAACGCGCTCGTTACCTTGGGCCTGAAGCCCGCATACCCCACGCCCGAATACGGCTACATCGTGCCGAGCAAAAAGCAACGCGTTGCCGGAACCGCGCGCAAAGGCGTGTGGCCGGTGGCGCGTTTTGTGGAGAAACCGCCGGCCGAGCAAGCCGCACTCCTTATTGAACGCAACCGGGCCCTCTGGAACAGCGGAATCTTTTTTTGGAAAGTTGGGGTCTACGAACGGGCTCTTTCCATGCATATGCCCCGGCTGCACAGAGTATGCGCGCAACTTCAAAAAATCTGGGGCAAGCGCGGTGCTGTCGCCAAACTGGATTCGCTTTACGTGACTCTGCCGGGTGTTTCTGTAGACAAAGGCGTGTTAGAGAAGACCAAGAAGGTCCTCACTGTGGAGGCGAATCTCGACTGGGTGGACGTGGGCTCGTGGCGCAGTCTGGAGAGTCTGGTCAAGGCGGATGGTTCCGGTAATGTGGGCTTGGGTACAACTCTGGCGCTGGACAGCAAGGGCTGCGTGTTTGCCGGGGAGCAAGACCATCTGATTGCTGCGGTTGGGTTGGAAGACGTGATTGTGGTGCACACCGAAGACGCCACCCTTGTCTGCAAAAAATCCGAAGCCCACCGCGTGAAAGAAATCGTGGAGAGTCTGAAGGGGAACAAGCTTGGTCGATACGCCTAACCGTATCCTTGCGATCGATCCGGGGACCAAACGCATTGGCCTTGCGGTGAGCGATCCGCTGGGCATCACGGCTCAGGGTTTGCCCAGTATTCAGGTTGAGACTCCGGAGCAGGCTTTGAAGGCGTTGCTCCGTTTGGCCGGGGAGTACGAGGTCGCGGAATTCGTGGTAGGATGGCCTCTCAATATGGACGGAAGCAGGGGAGCGCAGGCCGGATCCGCGGAGGCCTTGGCCGGAGAGCTCCGCGCCTCGGGCTTCAAAGTAAAAATGTGGGACGAGCGCCTCACTTCAGCTCAGGCCGAGGGTGTGCTCCTCTCCGCGGATGTCGGTCGCAAAAAACGCAAACAAATTACGGACAAACTCGCCGCGCAAATTCTCTTACAAAGCTATTTGGATTCGCGGCCCAACCCCTCATAGAGTCAATGTACGAAATCACAAAACTCAAAAACGGAATCACCGTCGCCAGCCGTTTTCTTTACGGCATGTCTTCGGCCTCCATCGGGATTTGGGTCGCGATCGGCTCCCGCCATGAGCCCGTGCGCCTGGCCGGTGTGTCGCACTTTTTGGAGCATGCGGTTTTCAAAGGCACGTCCAAGCGCGAATGCGAGGAACTCAAACAAGCGGTCGAGGGCGTGGGGGGCACACTCAATGCCTTTACCGCGGAAGAGGCCACCTGCTATCTGGCCAAGGTCCTGGGCACGCGCGTGCCTGTGGCCGTTGATGTGTTGAGCGATATCGTGCTCAATGCCCGCCTTGCGGCTGAGGATATTGAAAGAGAAAAGGGCGTGGTCATCGAAGAGATTCGTATGTATCACGATTTGCCTTCCCAGCGAGCTTATGACGAACTCGATGCTCTGCTCTGGCCGGGCCAGTCCCTTGGCCGACCGATTGCGGGCTTTGAGAAGACCGTCAGCGCGTTTACGCGTAAGGACCTTCGGGGATTCCGGGACCGCTACTACGCGCCTAAGAATATTTTTGTGGTCGCAGCCGGCAATGTGCGTCACCAGGGCCTGGTGGAATTAACCGAAGAGTTTTTTGCCAAAGCCAAGGGCGGAACCAAGCCGGGCATACGCGCCACTGCTTCAAACAAATCCAAGTTCCGGATCAAGCTGTGCGCGGGAAATACCGAGCAAACGCATATGGCCATGGGCCTGCCCGGTTTGTCGCGCCAAGATCCGGACCGCTACGCGCTGACGCTATTGCATGTGGTGCTCGGCGCAAACATGTCCTCGCGTCTGTTTAGGGAAGTGCGCGAAAAGCGCGGTCTGGCCTACGAAATCGGTACCCATCTGAAAATGTTCGCGGACACGGGAGCGTTTATGGTGCACGCGGGAGTGGAGTTCAACAAGACGCACCAGGCCATCGGCTTGATTCTCAAGGAATTGGATCGCATGACCAAACGCAAGATTGGCGACGCGGAATTCAGGCGCGCGCGCGATTACTACACGGGTCAGGTCCAGATGGGGTTGGAAGACACCATGGATCACATGGTTTGGATGGGTGAGAATTTGTTGGCTCACGGGCGCATCCGTACACCGCAGGAGATTCTTGCGGAAATCTCTCAAGTGACGCCGGACGATGTCTTTCGCGTGGCCAAGAAGGTCTTTAAACAGAGCAAGCTTTGTTTGAGCGCCGTGGGACCCTTTAAGGATAAGGATCGTGTAAAGATTGAGAAGGTGATTAAACGATGATACGAATTGCCCCCTCGCTGCTGTCTTGTGATTTTTCCCGCCTGGGGGAGGAGATCAAGGCTTGCGAAAAGGCCGGTGCGGATTGGCTGCACGTGGATGTAATGGACGGGCACTTCGTCAATAACCTGACGCTGGGTCCGGTCATTGTCAAGGCCATGCGCCCGCACACGCAACTGCCCTTGGATGTGCATCTGATGATTGACAACCCGGAGAAATACCTGGAGCCTTTTGCCAAGGCCGGCAGCGATGTGCTCACGGTCCACTGGGAAGTCTGTAAGGAGCGCACGGGTGAGGTCCTCAAACAGATTAAGTCCCTGGGTGTGCGCGCGGGGGTGTCTCTGAATCCGGATGCTCCGGCCGAGGCGATCTTCCCTTACTTGGAGGGGGCGGATCTGGTGCTGGTGATGTCGGTGTTTCCGGGCTTTGGCGGGCAGTCCTTTATGGAGGAGGTTCTGCCCAAGGTCGCGGCCATCCGCGCGCGCTTTAAGGGGGATCTGGAAATTGACGGAGGCATTACGCACGAGACAGGCCCTCTTGCAGCCCGGGCAGGCGCTGAAATCTTGGTGGCAGGAACGTATGTGTTCGGGGCTGCAGATTATGCAGAGCCGATCCAACGCCTGCGGAGTTGGTGCAGTTCGGTGCCTGACACCGGTGCCTGACACCGGTGCCTGGCACCAGTGCCTGGCACCGTGAAACTGTGAAACATAGGAAGGCAAATGTCTGATATCAAATTCGGAACCGACGGTTGGCGCGCGATTATTGCCGGCCCGTTTACCTTTGAAAACGTAAGGCGCCTGACCCAGGCCATCGCTCTTTACTACAAGAAGCAGACTTTGCCGGAAATTCCGCGCATGGTTGTGGGTTTTGACCGCCGCTTTCTCTCCGAAGAATTTGCGCAAACAGTCGCTGAGGTGCTGGCGGGTAACGGGATTGAAATCCTGCTGTCGGATTCGCCCTGCTCCACGCCGGTGGTGAGTTACGCAATTGTCAAACGCAAGCTCACGGCCGGTATCATTGTGACCGCCAGCCACAATCCGCATACATATTCCGGAATCAAGATCAAGGCGGACTTTGGCGGGCCTGTGGCGCCCGAGGTCACCGATGCGGTCGAGGCCTTGGTGGATCAGGAGCCTGTCAGGCAGATTTCTTTGGAAGAGGCGAAGCACAATAAGCTCATCCAGGTTCTTAATCTGGACAAGGACTGGGAGCGTTTTGTTCCGCGCTATGTGGATTTGGATCTCATTCGCAGCCGTCCGTTCAAGGTCTTGGTGGATTCCATGCACGGCACAGGCGCTCATGCGGTGGAGCGATTTCTTGCAGGCGGCAAGTGCAAGGTCACGACGGTGAGGGGAGACCGCGATGCCTTTTTTGGCGGTGTGCATCCGGAGCCCATTCCGCGCTATCTGGAAGCCTCCATCGAGGAGCTCAAACGCAAACGCTATGATATCGCCGTGGTCACGGACGGCGACGCGGATCGCATCGGCGCGCTGCGGCCGGACGGCAGCTTCATTACTCCGGGCCAGATCATGAGCCTGTTGCTTTTGCACCTGACTGAGAACAAAAAGTGGACCGGCTCGGTGGTGAAGACCCTTTCGAACACCAGCCTCCTGGATCGCATTGCCGCGGACAAAGGGCTGGTCTTGCACGAGACGCCCGTGGGCTTCAAGCACATCTGCAAGCTCATGCAGGAAGAGGATGTCTTGATCGGCGGTGAAGAGTCCGGGGGTATCGGCCTCAAGAACTATATCCCGGAGCGCGACGGGGTGGTCTTGGCCATGCTTTTGCTGGAACTCATGGCCGTGCGCGGCAAGGGAGTGGTTAAGATTTTGGAGGAGGTTGAAAAGAAGTACGGCGCTTTTGTTCAGGAGCGCTGGGATATTGCCTACCCTGAAGAACTCAAGCCCAAGCTTATGCCAGCGCTTAAGGCCAATCCTCCTGAGAAGCTCGGCACCAAGCCGGTGGCGGAGATGAAAACTTTTGATGGGGTGAAGTTGGTGGCCAAGGACGGGAGCTGGTTGCTTTACCGTCTCTCCGGCACAGAACCCATTCTGAGGATTTACGCCGAATCTTCGAGCACCGT
This sequence comes from Candidatus Omnitrophota bacterium, assembly GCA_016929445.1. Taxonomy (NCBI): domain Bacteria; kingdom Pseudomonadati; phylum Candidatus Omnitrophota; species Candidatus Omnitrophota bacterium. Next base: position 18,026 of record JAFGIU010000038.1, on the reverse strand, counting down.
TGCCACGCGCAAACTGCTGCGTTGGGGTAAAGAGTTGGCGCTCGGTATTTGACACCAAGAATCGAGTGGTGCTGAACACCGGGAACTTATTTTCGCAGAGGTTTTAGTCTTGGGCCAGGGGGGCCGGGTGTTGGTGCACGACTTTCTGCACCTTGCCGGCTTTGAGGCACTTGGCACAGATGGAAATGCGCTTGGGCACTCCGTCCATGATTGCCCGGACCTTACGGATATTGGGCACAAACCAACGCCTTGAGATTCCGGTGACCTTGGTTCCGATCCCGCCCTTCTTCTTAGGAATACCCTTGCGGACGATCGATTGACCCCGTATCCTGGTTTTTCCACAAATGTCGCAAATTCTAGCCATTACAAACTCCTGGATGGAGGCCCTGAAGAGGGCCCTAAGGCACCGTCCCATAGAGGGATAACAAAGTCGAAAGTTTACCATGAACCCAGCCGGACCGCAAGCCCAATCTCAGCCGCTCGAAAGCGCAGTCCAGTACATCAAGGGTGTGGGGCCGGCCCGCTACGCCCTGCTCCAGCGCCTGGGAGTGGAGACGATCTCGGATCTTATCCATTACTATCCGCGGCGCTACGAGGACCGGCGCGTGCGGGGGACCCTGGCTGAGGCTGCTCCGGGGGAGACCCAGGCCCTCCGGGCCACGGTGTCTTCTGTGCAGGCGAGGCGGCTCAAGGACGGGCGCTCCATGCTCGAGGCCCTGCTTTCCGACGCCGGCGGTTCGGTCGTGGCCGTGTGGTTTAACCAGGACTATTTGCGTGAGATTTTGCAGCGGGGCCGGGAGTATTTCTTTTACGGGAAGCTGGACCGGCACGGAAGCCGTGTGCAGATGATGGCCCCGGAGATCGAGGCCGCGGACGGGCCCGGTGCCAAGGTGCACATGGGGCGTATGGTGCCGGTCTACCCTTTGACCGAGGATCTGACCCAGCGCGCCATGCGGCAGATTATGTGGAATACCCTGGCCCAATACGGGCCGCAGCTCGAAGACTGGCTCCCGCAATTGTTTGATGAGAGCGAGGGTTGGCCTCCGCACCCGTACGCGATCCGGGAAATCCATTTTCCCATGACGCAGGAGGCCTGGGAAAAGGCGCGGCAGCGTTTGGTGCGGGAGGAGTTCCTGGTTCTGCAGTCGGCCGTGGCTTTGCGCCGTTACCGCCTGGAGAGCCAGACCCAAGGGGTGGTGCACACCGTTGACGGAGACCTGACCCGCCGCTTTTTGGAGAATCTTCCCTTCACCTTGACAGGCGCGCAGAAGCGGGCGCTCAAACACATCACAGTGGATATGGCCCAGCCCTATCCCATGCACCGCCTGTTGCAAGGGGATGTGGGTTCGGGCAAGACCGTGGTGGCTGCCTATGCGGTGGTCACGGCCCTGCAGGGCGGATTCCAGGCCGTGCTCATGGCTCCCACCGAGATCCTGGCCCGCCAGCATGCGCAGACCCTGAGCGAGCTTCTGGAGCCGGTGGGAATAGAAGTGGTGCTCCTCAAAGGGGATTTGCAGGCGGCCCGGAAGCAGGAGCTTTTACGCGGCCTCAAAGCGGGCAAGCACCGGGTGGCTGTGGGAACTCATGCCCTCATTCAAAGCGATGTGGAGTTCAAGCGCCTGGGGCTCGTGATTGTGGACGAGCAGCACAAGTTCGGCGTGATGCAGCGCAACGTGCTTTTGGAAAAGGGGGAATGCCCGGATATCCTGGTGATGAGCGCCACGCCCATCCCGCGCAGTTTGGCTCTCACCCTGTACGGGGATCTGAATCTCATTACCCTGGACGAACTGCCTCCCGGCAGGAAACCCGTGCGGACGCTATGGCTTCAGGAAGAGGAGCGTGAGAAGCTCGACGGGCTTTTGGAAGCGCGGCTCAAAGAAGGCTTGCAAGTTTATATTGTGTATCCTTTGGTGGAGGACACCGAGGCCGGTGATCTCAAGTCCGCGACAGCCGAGGCCAAGAAGCTTGCGGCCGGGCCCTTGGGGCGCTGGGGTGTGGAGCTCATTCACGGCCGGATGAAGGCCGGGGAAAAGGCAGAGGCCATGGCGCGCTTTAAGGCAGGCGAGGCAAAGGTTTTGGTAGCCACCACCATTGTGGAGGTGGGTGTGGACGTGCCGCAGGCCGGGGTCATGGTGGTTGAGCATGCGGATCGTTTTGGACTCAGCCAGCTGCATCAGTTGCGCGGCCGGGTGGGGCGAGGCACGGAGGAGTCTTATTGCGTGCTCGTGTCCACACCTAAGACAGATGTCGGTTTGCAGCGTCTGGAGGCCATGACACGTTTTAGCAGCGGATTTGATATTGCGGAAGAGGATCTGCGGATTCGGGGTCCGGGCGAATTCTTCGGGACGCGCCAGCACGGAGTGCCGCTGTTGCGCTTGGCTCGGCTCCAAGAGGATGAGGAACATTTGCAATGGGCGAGGGCAGCTGCCCAAACTTTAGTCGAGGCGGACCCGCGTTTGGAGAGCGAGGCCAACCGTCCGCTGCGCGAGCGCGTCAAACAAATCCTCGAAGGCAGCGACACCCAAATCGAATCCATCTAGCATCTCGGTGTCAGGCACTGGTGCCTGGCACCGGTGCCTGGCACCGTGGAACGGACGTGAAACATGGCATCACTCAGAATTTTAGCAGGGGAATACAAGGGCGCGCTCCTTCTAACGCCGCCGGGGATCCGGCCCACAGAGTCGCGGGTGCGCAAGGCGCTCTTTGACATCCTCGGGCCGCGTATCGAGGGCAGCCGCGTCCTGGAGCTCTACGCGGGGAGCGGGGCCCTGGGACTGGAGGCCTTGTCCCGGGGCGCGGCATCAGTGGATTTTGTTGAGTCCCAATCGAGTTGCATCCAATTTATTCGCAAGAATTTACAAAAAGTGCTCGGGGAAAAGGCTCTGGGTTGCGCCCGAATCCACCCGCATTCCGCAGAAATTGTCCTCCCCAAACTCGGAAATCGGGGGGAGCAATTCGATCTCATCCTGATGGATCCTCCTTATCGGAAAGGCTGGGCAAAGAAGAGCTTGCAGCAAATTGGCGCCTGTGCTATCCTACGAAATCTTGGTGTCGCGGCAGTGCAGCACGCTTGGGCAGAGGTGGTTCCGGAATCGGAAGGCAACTTGGTCAAAACGCGAGATTACCGATATGGGGATACAGGCATCACCTGTTACGCGACACAGGGCAGTCTATCCGGGGACATTTGATCCAGTCACATATGGCCACATCGATCTGATCAAGCGAGCCCGGCTTATTTTTGACGAGCTCATTGTGGCTGTGGCCCACAATCCCTCAAAGGCACCCCTTTTTAGTGTGGAAGAGCGCAAGGGCTTTCTTCGCCGGGCTGTGCAAGGCCTGGACGGGGTTTCTGTTATTGATTTTGAGGGCCTGGCAGTCAAGTTTGTGCGAAGCCAAGAGAGCCGGGTGATGATCCGCGGGATGCGGATGATTTCGGATTTTGAGCTCGAATACCAAATGGCCACGACCAACCGCAAGCTGGATGACGGCGTGGAGACTCTCTTCTTAATGCCTTCGGAGACCAACGCCCATCTGTCCTCCCGGCTCCTCAAGGAGGCTGCGGCCCTGGGTGCGGAGCTGGCTGCCTTTGTTCCTGGCTACGTGGAAGAAGCGCTCAAAAAGAAGTTGAATCGATAACACCACAGGCATATGAATCCTCAATTACTCATCCAGTTTGACTCGGTTCCCAATAGCGGTTTGGTCCTGCACAGGCGCTACGAAGGCCCGAGTCTGGACATGGACACCAGCATTTGCGCTTTTGCCGGCCCCTTTGAATTGGAAGCCCGGATTGAGATAGAGTTCGGGGAGGCCAGTATTGAGACCGCGGTCCGCGGCGAGACCACCTGCACTTGCAATCGCTGCGCCAGAGAATTCTCCCGCCATCTTGAGCGGGAATTCCGGTTTGTTTACGATACCCGGGAAACCCCGGAGGTTGATTTATTAGAGGCCGTGCGCGAGGAGCTGCTGCTCGGCAGCGAAATTCAGCTCCTTTGCTCGGAGGGATGTAAGGGCTTGTGCCCGACATGTGGACAGGATTTGAATCAGATGGAATGCTCCTGTGTTCTGGAAGAAACAGAGCCCCGGGGGCTTTCCGGTTTGAAGTTGGGAAAGGAAAAGAGTCATGGCACTTCCTAAAAGAAGACACTCCAGTACAAGGCAAGCCAAAAGGCGCACTCACGACGCACTCCAGCCCCCGGCTTTGGGGTTCAGTCCGGAGACCGGCGAATTCAAGATGAGCCATCGCGCCACCAAGCTGGGTAATTACAAAGGCCGCCAGATCCTCACCAAGAAAGTGCGGCGGGAGTTGGAGAAGGGGAACGCCTCCTGAGTCAGGCGAGCCTGGAAGCTCCAACCGATATGACTTCACTTCCGAATCGCGCTGAGTCGCCCGGCAGTACCGTCCGTATTGCTGTGGATGCAATGGGCACGGACTCTCATCCGGGCTACGAGGTCAGGGCGGCGATGCAGGCTTTGGATCTGCGTGATATGCACATCACCCTGGTGGGCGATGAGAAAAAAATCCGCGCTTATCTGGCCAAGGGTCTTGCAGATGAGAAACGCCTAAGCATTCTGCACGCGGACGAGGTCGTGGAGATGCACGACCCGCCGGCCGCTTCCGTGCGCCGTAAGAAAAACTCCTCAATGAACGTGGCCGTGCGCCTTCTCAAGGACGGGAAGGTCGATGCCGTGCTTTCCGCCGGCAATACCGGGGCCATGGTTTGCTCCACTTCTCTTAATCTCGGGCTTTTGCCCGGTGTGGAACGCCCCGGTATCGGTGTGCCCATCCCCACGCGCCGCGGATGGAGTCTGCTCATTGACGTGGGCTCCAACATCGATGTTAAACCCATTCATCTTCTGCAATACGCTGTGATGGGAGCGGAATACTGGAAGCTTATCAACAATGTGCCCAACCCTGCCATCGGCCTGCTCAATGTGGGTGAAGAAGAGTCCAAGGGCACGGAACTTCTTCGCGGAGTCCATGCGCTTCTCGACCGCAGCCATCTCAATTTTACGGGCAATCTTGACGGCAAAGATCTGTATCACGGCAATTGTGACGTGGTTGTCTGCGACGGTTTTACAGGCAATGTCGCGCTCAAGGTATCGGAGAGCCTGGCCTCAACCTTTGGGTATTTCTTGAAGCGGGAATTAGGACGCACGCCTTTGCGCAGGCTCGGGGCTCTGCTGGCGGCAGGGGCATTCAAGGATATTAAGGAACAAACGGATTACGCTGAAAAGGGTGGTGCGCCGCTGCTGGGCGTCAATGGCACGGTGATGATCTGCCACGGGGGATCCCCGGTTAAGGCAGTCAGAAATGCGATTGCCGGTGTTCATGATTTGGTGTCGAACCGGCTCAATGAAAAAATTGCGAAGGTCATTACGGAAGAGATGCGGTTTTTGAGCGAGGGATAAGTTTGGAGGTTCTTATGTCACAGGAAAGTACGGTTCGGAAAGTCGCCGGCTCTGCGCAGCCGGCGCCCACAAGAGACACTTTAAAGAAGGTGGGGATTATGGGATTGGGCACAGCGATCCCGGAAAAGGTTCTGACCAACAAGGACCTTGAGAAAATTGTGGATACCTCGGATGAGTGGATCCGCACGCGCACCGGCATCAAGGAAAGGCGCATTATGGCGGAAGGCACAGGCACGAGTTCTTTGGCGGCTGAAGCCTCCAGACAGGCCCTGAAGGATGCGGGCATCAGCCCTGAGGAAATTGATTTGGTGCTTGTGGGCACGGTGACTCCGGACATGGCTTTTCCTTCCACTGCCTGTTTGGTTCAGGCAGAGCTGGGGATTCCGACCACAGCCATGGCCTTTGACTTGGCCGCGGCCTGTTCAGGTTTTGTGTTTGCCTTGCATGCGGCCGCGCAATTTGTGGCCACGGGCGCTTGCCGCAATGCACTTGTAATCGGCGCGGATGCGCTTTCCCAGCTCGTGGACTGGGAGGATCGCACCACCTGTGTGCTTTTCGGAGACGGTGCAGGCGCTTGCGTGATCGGCCCGGCCGAGAGCGGCGGAATCCTGAGTGCGGTCATGGGTTCGGACGGTTCGGCCTCGGATCTGCTCAAGGTCCCGGGCGGCGGCAGTCTTTTCCCCAAGACCAAGGAGAACATTGATTCCAAAGAGCACTTCATCAAGATGAACGGAACTGAAGTTTTCAAGATGGCTGTGCGCAATATGGTGGATGCGGCCAAAAAGGCTTTGGAACAGAGCGGCCACACCATTGAGGATATCAAACGTTTGGTGCCTCACCAGGCAAATCTGCGCATCCTCAAAGCCGTGGCCAAGGGCCTGGGCATGCCTGAGGAGCGGGTGTTCGTCAACGTGGATCGTTACGGAAATATGTCCGCGGCTTCAACCGTGGTCGCCTGGGCTGAAGCAGTGCGCGCAGGGGATCTCAAAAAAGGGGACCTGGCCTTGCTGCTGGCTTTCGGGGGCGGCATGGTTTGGGGAGCTATGGTTGTGGAAATGTAGGAGGTTTTAGCAGCAAATGGAACTTATTTATCTCTTTCCGGGACAAGGCGCGCAGTACGTGGGTATGGGGCAAACGCTCTACTTGAGCTCTCTCGCGGCACGCCGCACCTTGGACGAAGCCAATAAAATCCTCGGCTATTCTTTGACGGATCTCTGTTTCAACGGCCCTGCCGGAGAGCTTGAGCGCACTGAAAAGAGCCAGCCTGCGATTTACGCGGTTTCCATGGCGGCTTTGGCCGCGGTGCAGGAAGTGGTGCTTGAGCAAAACGTGCATCAGCAGTGGGATGTTTTGGCCGCGGCAGGTCTTTCCTTGGGTGAGTACTCTGCCTTGGCAGCCGCGGGTAGTTTTACATTTGAGGAAGGCCTTAAACTGGTGGCCGAGCGCGGGCGCTTAATGGATGAAGCCTCCCGGATCAACCCCGGCGCCATGTCCTCCATTCTGAATCTGGACCCGCAAGCGCTGGAAAAGATTTGCTGGAAGACCGGCGTGCAGGTGGCGAATCTCAATTGTCCGGGGCAGGTAGTGATCAGCGGCTCGGTTGAGGGCATTGAAGAGGCAGAGGCTGCGGCCAAGGAAGCCGGCGCCAGGCGTGCGATCCGTTTGGAAGTGAGCGGGGCCTTTCATTCCAAACTCATGGAGCCCGCAGCTAAGGGACTTGCCGGGTATCTTTCGGAGATGAATATCGAAGAGCCGGGCTACCGGGTTTATTCCAATGTGACGGCCGGGCACGTAACCGGTGCGGAGGCCGTTCGCAAGCAGTTGGTGGCTCAACTGACCTCACCGACTTTGTGGGAGGATACGGTGAAGAAGTTGGCTGCTGATTTTCCGGGGGCATTGATGGTGGAGCTCGGGCCGGGAAAGGTCCTGCAGGGGCTCTGCCGTCGTATCGACAAAGGAATCAATGTGAAGGGGGTTGATGCCTTTGACGACTTACAATCCCTCCTACAACAGGCGGGAGTGGGGGCAGCCTAAGTGGGTCAACTGACAATCCTGATCGTCGCAGTCAACCTTTTGGTGCTGGGCGTGGTGTACTTCTATGTCCGGCGGCGCTACAAGCGAATCATCAACTCGCTCTACACTCAATCCATTACAGACGGTCTGACCCAGCTTCACGACCGGCGCTATTTTGATATGCGTCTGAATGAGGAAGTGGAACGGGTCCGGCGATACGGCATGCCTGTCTCCCTGCTGATGATCGATATCGATGACTTCAAACAGTACAACGATACCTACGGCCATCCGGCCGGGGATAAGTTGTTGCGCCGGATCAGCGATATCATCCGGCACGGGACACGGAGGATTGATTTGTCCGCGCGTTACGGGGGCGAGGAGTTTGCCGTGATGCTGCCGGTGACTCCCATGACCGGAGCCAAAATTGCGGCTGAGCGCCTGCGCGCGCGCGTGGAGGAATCCAGCCGCGCTGAGGATAAAGCCGTGACGATCAGCATTGGGGTTTCGACTTATGACGGCGAGCCCAAGGATTACAAAAAGGACACCCTGGTCAAGTCGGCGGATGAGGCTTTGTATAGGGCCAAGGATGCGGGCAAGAACTGCGTGCACCTGAGCAGCGAAGCGACCAAACCCATGGAGGCGGCGGAGTAGTGGGCCAAGTGCCGGCAGGGCAAAAGGATCGGCGCAGGGTGGTGATTACCGGAATCGGGGTTGTCGCTCCCAATGGCGTAGGAAAAGAGGACTACTGGAAGGCCGTCCGCGCCGGCAAGGGGGCGGTTTGCACGGTTCAGGGCTATGACAAATCCGAGCTCCCGGTGCAGATCGCTGCGCAGGTCGGGGAGTTTTTTAACCCTGAAGAAGTGCTGGGCCGCAAACTTGCGCGCCGGGTGGATCGGACCGCGCATTTTGCGATTGCTTCAGCCCGGGAGGCCTTTGAGGACTCGGGTCTGGATCTTGACAAGGAAGACCGTAATCGTATCGGCGTGATCCTGGGCACGGCCATGGCCGGACACGGGCTCATGTTGCAGCAGCATTGTAATTTCCAGGACAAAGGCCCCATGAAGGTGGACGTGTTTACGGCCACAGCCTCCTTCGGGGATGCTCCAGCCGGGCGCATCAGCATGGAGCTGGGCGTGCACGGCCCCAGTTATTCGGTGGCCACCGCTTGTTCCAGTTCTTTGGATGCCATTCAGGCCGCGGTTCAGGATATCCGTACCGGGCAGACGGATCTCATGTTTGCCGGCGGGGCGGATGCGCCGGTCTTTCCGCCCATCATGGCAGCCTTTGCCGTGTTGCGCGCCCTCTCCACCCGGAACGAGGATCCGGAAACGGTTTCCAGGCCTTTTGATAAGGACCGGGACGGTTTTGTTTTTGGGGAAGGAGGGGGCATGTTGGTTTTGGAAGAGTTGGAACACGCGCGCGCGCGCGGAGCCCGTATTTACGCGGAAATTGCGGGCGGGGCAGCCACGACCGATGCCTTCCATATGACCGCCCCGGATCCTACGGGCGCCCAGGCTGTCCGGGCCATCCGCGAGGCCTTGGCCGATGCCGGAGCCCGGCCGGAGGAAGTGGACTATGTGAACGCCCACGGCACATCCACTCCGCTCAACGACAAGAATGAGACCCAGATCCTCAAGGAGGTGCTGGGCAGGCGGGCCTACGAGATTCCTGTGAGTTCCACAAAATCCATGATTGGGCATTTGATTGGGGCCGCAGGCGTGGTAGAACTTATAGGAGCGCTTTCGGTGCTGGAGGGGGAGGGCTTGGTTCCTCCCACCATCAACTATCAGACGCCGGACCCGGAGTGCGATCTGGACTATGTGCCCAACAAAGCGCGCGCGCACCGGGTAAATTTATTTTTGAAGAACTCTTTTGGTTTTGGAGGGAAGAATTCTGCGTTGGTAATACGGAGATATTCGGGTTAGGAGACGGAAAATGGTCAAGCTTTTAATCGTGGACGACGAGAAGGAAATTGCGCAGGTCTTGAGCGGTTTCTTCAGTGAGCGCGGTTACCAAACCGTGACAGCCCATAGTGGGGAGGAGGCTCTCACCATTGTGGACCGGAGCCGGCCGCACCTGATGTTTTTGGATCTGAAAATGCCGGGCATGAGCGGTCTGGAAGTTTTGAAAAAAGCCCATGAAATGGACTCGTCCCTGAAGATTATTGTGATTTCCGCGGACGAGGAACAGGCTACCATCGAAGAGGCGAGATCCCTGGGCGCGAGCGACTACGTGACCAAGCCCTTTGACTTGGTTTACCTGGAGCGGGAGGTGATCGGCAAGGTCACCTCCCAACTCTACGAAGACTTGAGGGAATCCTACCAAAGACTCCAACAGACTTTCAGGGAAATCGTGCAGGCTCTGATGGTGATCGTGGGAAAGATAGACCCTCACTACACGGCAGGACACGTGGGACGCACCCTCAACTACGGCGCAAAGATCGTGTCCAAGCTCCAGGCCAAGGGCCATGACTTGGGCGGGTTAAGCGACGAGCTCTTTTTGGCCGGGGTTCTCCTGCACGATATCGGGAAGATCTTCACGCCCCGGGAGATCCTTCATAAGGAAGGGCCTCTAAATGAACAGGAGTGGGAGATTATGCGGCGCCATCCGGTGGACGGGGCGCAGATTTTGTCTCAGGTGGAGGGGCTTCGCGAAATGTCCGAGATTGTGCGCTTTCACCAGGAGAAATTCGATGGCACCGGGTATCCGGATGGGCTCAAGGGGGAGGATATTCCTCTGGGCTCGCGCGTGGCCGCTGTGGTGGATGCCTATGATGCCATGACCAGCGTGCGTCCCTACCGTAAAAAGGCCATGACTCCGCAAGAGGCCATTGAGGAGCTGGATCGTTGTGCCGGCACCCAATTTGATCCTGTTGTCGTGGAGGCCATGAAAGAGCTTTACAATGAGGGGATGCTGTGAAAACGGCTGTTGAAATCGAAACTGAGGAGCAAGCGGTGAAGGATTTAGAGGGACAAGTGGCCTTAGTGACCGGGGCTTCCAGAGGGATCGGCTTTGCCGTGGCTGAACGTTTGGCGGCTGCGGGGGCGCGGGTTTGGATCTGTTCCCGCTCCACCGAGACCGTGGAAAGGGCGAAAAGGGAGCTATCTTCCAAAGGTCTTTCTGTGGAAGGGGATGCAGCGGATGTCTCCAATGCAGGCCAGACCCGGGCTCTGATGGACAAGGTTCTTGACAAGGAAAAGAATATTCATATAGTAGTCAACAATGCCGGTATCACCCGGGATCAACTCCTGATGAAGATGTCGGAAGAGGACTGGGACACGGTCCTCGATGCCAACCTCAAGGGAGCTTTCCTCTGCACCAAAGCCGTTGTTCGAGGCATGATCAAACAGCGCTATGGCCGGATCGTGAACATCTCTTCTGTAATCGGGGTGACGGGGGGTGCGGGGCAGGCGAATTATGCAGCAAGCAAGGCCGGTTTGATCGGATTCACCAAGAGCGTAGCCAAGGAATTGGGCTCCAGGGGGATCACAGTCAATGCCGTGGCTCCGGGCTTCATCACCACAGATATGACGTCGGCGATGAGCGAAGAGCAGCAGGAGGCCGTGCTCAAGCAGATTCCGATGGGTCGGTACGGGGAGGTGCGGGATATAGCGGAATGCGTGCATTTCCTGGTATCGAAGGCTGCAGGGTATATTACGGGTCAAGTCGTCCAGGTGGACGGCGGATTGGCCATGTAGTATGTTGTTCGGCGTCAGTCGTTTCTTCTGCGGAGGCATTTGAGGCCGTAGGAAAAACGACCCACGACGAATGATTGAGGACGAAAACAAACACTGTATCAAGGAGGGTAACCGATGGCAGTGGCGGATAAGGTCAAGACGATTATCGCTGAACAGCTTGGCGTCAAGGCCGACGAGGTGGTAGAGAAGGCTTCGTTTATTGATGATTTGGGTGCTGATTCACTCGACACCGTTGAGTTAGTCATGGCCTTTGAAGAAGAATTCGGGATTGAAATTCCGGATGAAGATGCTGAGAAGATCCTGTCGGTAGGTGACGCTGTCAAGTATATTGGCGAAAAGGCTGGAGAAAAAGCCTAGGGTTATTCTCTTATAGTTTTGGTTTAAGTTGCAGACGTCGGAGCTGAGAAGCATCCGACGTTTGCGTTTAAACAGGCATCTCAAGGAGCAGCGTTTTATGGCGAATCGAAGAGTGGTGGTTACGGGTTTGGGCGTGGTCACGCCTATCGGCACGAGTGTGGAGGAGTACTGGCAGAATCTTCTGGCCGGCAAGAGCGGCATCAGCCCGATCACTGCGTTTGATCCCGGACTCTTTGATTCAAGGATTGCCGGCCAGATCAACGATTTTGATCCTTCGGAATATATATCGCCCAAAGAACTCAAGCGCATGGAGCGTTTTGTTCTGTTCGCGGTTTATGCCAGCCATACGGCGCTAAAGGACTCGGGCATTGAGGTGGAGAAAGAAGACCCCTACCGTCTCGGCGTTTTGGTGGGCTCCGGCATCGGGGCGCTCGGCTGCATCGAAAAGCAACATTCGGTGATGCTTGAACGCGGGCCCGGCCGCATCTCTCCTTTTTTGATTCCCATGATGATTGTCAATATGGCGCCCGGCCAGATCGGGATCAGTCTGGGCATGAAAGGGCCCAACTCCTGTGTGGCAACGGCCTGTGCCAGCGGCAATCACGCGATTGGAGACGCTTTCCGCATTGTCCAGCGCGGAGAGGCGGATGTCATGATTGCGGGGGGGACCGAGAGCTGCATTACCGAGCTGGGGATCGGCGGTTTTTGTGCGCTGAAGGCGCTGTCCACGCGTAACGAGGAGCCTCAAAGAGCCTCGCGTCCTTTTGACCGGGACCGGGACGGTTTTGTGATGGGGGAGGGGAGCGGGATCGTCGTGCTCGAGGAGTATGAGCGGGCCGCGGCCCGGGGCGCGCGCATTTACGCCGAGATCGCGGGCTATGGCTTAACAGGCGATGCCTACAATATGACAGCCCCGTCCCCGGACGGCGAGGGCGCAGCCCGGGCAATGGAGCTGGCTCTCAGCTCTGCAGGGGTCAATGCGCAAGATGTCCAGTACATTAACGCGCACGGAACCTCTACGGCGCTCAATGACAAGACCGAGACTTTGGCCATTAAGCGTGTCTTCGCGGATCACGCCAAAAAATTGATGGTCAACTCTACCAAGTCAATGACCGGCCATCTCCTGGGCGCGGCCGGCGGGGTGGAGTCCGTGGCCACAACACTCAGCCTGTACCACGGGAAAATTCATGGCACCATGAATTACGAGACCCCGGATCCGGATTGTGATCTGGACTATGTGCCCAATGAAGCGCGCGAGGTCCAGGTGAAGGTTGCAATGACCAATTCCCTGGGCTTTGGCGGGCACAACGCGAGCTTGTTGTTCAAGAAGATTTAGCGCGCTTGTCATCCTGATGGAGCGAAGCGTATTTCGTCATCACGAGGAGCGAAGCGACGTGGTGATCTATGTTCCGCAAAGATGGCCGCGCCGCGCGCAAGGCTCGGCTCGCCATGACGGACTCTGCGGTTCTGATGACGGACCCCAATCCTCTTGACCCCAGCTCCCCCAGCAACGAAACTATACCCATGCAAAGTGGTCAATCCCAAAAACTTGGCGAAGTTCTGGTGGCACAGGGCCGCATCACGCGCGAAGATTTGGCCTCTGCCTGGCGTGAGTGCGAACAGAGCGGCCGCGCTCTGGCCGATGTTCTGGCCGCCCAGGGATTGGTGCCCAAAGACGAGTCCCTCCCGCTTCTTGCCAAAGACCTGGGCGTGCAGTTTGTGCGCCTCAAGGACCTCTCCGTGAGTCCGCAAGTGCTCAATAAAGTGCCGGCGCGGCTGGCCAGCCGGTACAGCCTTGTGCCTTTAGGACTGGAAGGCAAGCGTCTCCAAGTGGCGGTGGCCAATCCATTGGACATGCATGCTCTGGATGATGTGCGCCTTCTTTTGGGCTGTGAAGTCCAGCCTGTATTGGCCGAGGAAGAGGAAATACGCGAGGCGATTGAGGACTGGTACGGCCTGGGCGCGGGCACAATCGAAGAAATGTCTCAACGCGAGGATGCCCCCCGGGTCGAGGCCGATGTCTCCGGCGATAATTTGGAGGACATGGTTGAGAACGCTTCGGTTGTGCGCTTCGTCAATCAGATCTTTTTACAGGCCTACAAGGAACGCGCCACAGATATCCACATGGAGCCTTACGAAAATGAATTGCGCATTCGATTCCGGATTGACGGCGTGTTGCACGAGACCGCAGTGCCTCCGGAAGTGAGGCATTTTCAATCGGCCATTGCATCGCGCATCAAAATCATGGCCAATTTGAACATTGCCGAACGCCGCTTGCCGCAGGACGGCCGCACCCAAGTGCGCGTCGGCGGTGAGGAGCTGGACCTGCGTATTTCGACCTTGCCTACGCCCTGCGGCGAGAGCTTGGTGATCCGCGTCCTGAGCCGGGTCATGCTCTATGATCTTGCCCACTTGGGGTTTTCCGAGCGGGATCTGGGTATCATTGAAGAGCTGATTGTGAAGCCCCACGGTATTCTGTTTGTGACCGGGCCGACCGGAAGCGGCAAGTCCACTACTTTGTACGCCTGCCTGTCGAAGATCAACACCCAGGACAAAAAGATTGTCACCATCGAGGACCCGATTGAATACCAGTTGCGCGGGATCAGCCAGGTGCAGGTGCAGCCTCAGATCGGTCTGAGTTTTGCCCACACTCTGCGTGCCATGTTGAGGCACGATCCGGATGTCATGATGGTCGGAGAGGTTCGCGATCTGGAAACTGCCGAGATCGCCATTCGTGTGGCCTTGACCGGTCACTTGGTGTTTTCCACTTTGCACACCAATAGCGCGGCCGGGGCGGTGACCCGGCTTTTGGATATGGGATTGGAGCCCTATTTGGTGTCCTCTTCAGTTCAGGCCTTTATGGCCCAGCGGCTGGTGCGCTTGATCTGCGAGCACTGCCGCGAGCCCCACACGGTTTCACAGGAAGAGGCTTCGCGCTATGGCATGCCTGAAATCGCGGGGAGTTCCGTATTCCGGGGAAAGGGTTGTGCGGAGTGCCGCAACACAGGGTACCGGGGACGCACGGGGATTTACGAGATTCTCCCTGTAACCGAGTCCATCCGCCGTTTGATCATGGATCATGTGCCTGCGGACAGGATTGCCCAGGAAGCTCGATCCGCGGGTTGCCCTTCTCTGCGTGACGAGGGCTTGGCCAAGGTCCGGCAGGGCTTGACTTCGCTTGAGGAGATCCAGCGCGTCAGCCAAATTGAAGATATCTAAGGTGTTCATCCGCATGAGAACCCTCTTAACCCTCTTACTTCTCAGCCTTCTCATCGGCTGCGCCTCCAGCCCCTATCCCACCGAGGCCGTGGTTTCGCGCGTCATCGACGGGGATACGGTGGAACTCTCCACCGGACAGCATGTGCGCTATCTGGGCATTAATACTCCGGAGGTGCGCAAGAAGCGGGGGGGCCAGTGGATTTATGACCCGGAACCCTTTGCTGAGGCTGCGACGGCTCTGAACCGTGATTTGGTGGAGGGCTGTCGAGTGCGCCTGGAATATGACGTGGAAAAGAAGGACAAGTATGGACGGCTCCTGGCTTATGTGTATCTGGGGGATCTGTGGATCAACGGCGAGATGGTGCGTTCGGGTTTGGGGGAGGTATTCACGCTTGCGCCCAATACCAAATATGTGGACGAGCTGGCCGGCCTGCAAAACCAGGCCCGGCAAGAGCGCAAGGGGATTTGGGGGCCTTCCGGCTGAACCCTTGGCATCGGCCCCGGATCGCGGTAATCTAAATCACTTAGCCTTCCCATCACTGACCTAGAAAGGAATCTGAGGACCCATGAAATTTCAAGTCAAAGCCGGAAATTGGACTCAAGCAGCACAGGATCTGGTGATTGTCGTGGTCCCTGAGGGCCAGTTGCTTAAGTGGGCCAAGAAACAAGGGGTTTCTGAGATGGCCGCTGTGGCCCGGCAGGCTGCAGGATCGGTGGAAAAGGCTTCGGAGTTTCGGGGGGCAGCCGGAGAGACTCTGCTCGTGCACCTGCCCCAAGGAGTTGCCGCACGCCGCTTGCTCGCCGTGGGCGCAGGGCCTGTGAAGGAGTTGAATGCCGGAAGTTTCCGGCTGGCCGTGGCTCTTGGTGCCCGCTGGGCTGCGCAGAAGGGCCTGAGCCGTGTGGGTTTTGTTCTGGAACTCCCCGGTCAAAAGGCCTTGGATGAAAAGGCGCGCACCGAGATCGCGGTGGAGACTTTTCTTTTGGCAACCTACAAATTCACCGAGTATCTGGAAGACGCGGGAAAGCATGCGGCTCCGGATCAGGTTACCCTCTGGGCGGCTTCCGGACGCAGCTTGCCCGGCCTGCAGAAGGCAGCGGCCTATGCGAGAACAGTGGGCGAGGCTGTGTGCTGGACCCGGGATACCAACAACCAACCCGGAAACAAGGCCAATCCCGCTTACCTGGCCTCCCTGGCCCGGAAGGCCGGCCGCGATTTTCCTTCCTTGCATTGCACGGTCCTCGGTCCGTCAGAACTCAAGAAGCTGGGCATGGGGGGGATTCTCGGAGTGGGCGCGGGCAGTGAGCAGCCGCCCCAACTGATTGTCCTCGATTACCGTCCTGCCCGGCGCCTGGGTCCCACCGTGGGCCTGGTGGGCAAAGGGATTACCTTTGATTCGGGCGGCATCAGCCTCAAGCCCGGCCAGGGAATGGAGTGGATGCGTTTTGACAAGTCGGGTGCGGTGGCTGTGTTGGGCACCATGCGTGCATTGGCCGCGCTCAAGCTCCCCTTGAGGGTGGTGGGTGTAATGGCCTGTGCCGAAAACATGCCCAGTGGTTCGGCTATCCGTCCCGGTGATATTCTGCGGACCCATAGCGGCAAGACCGTGGAAGTCCTCAATACCGATGCCGAGGGGCGCTTGGTTCTTGCGGATGCGCTCTCTTATATAGGAAAGTACAAGCCCGATGTGGTCGTGGATCTGGCTACTTTGACCGGGGCCTGTGTGGTTGCCTTGGGAAACGAAGCTGCGGGTCTTTTTTCTCAGGACACCAAACTGGTGGATCAGCTGGTTGCTGCCGGGACTCGAACCGGGGACCGGGTATGGCCGATGCCGCTCTGGCCGGAATACGGCCAGATGATTAAAGGCGATGCCGCAGACCTCAAAAATATCGGCGGGCGGGACGCAGGCGCGATCACGGCTGCAGCTTTCCTGCAGAACTTTGTTCAGGATTACCGCTGGGCCCATCTTGATATTGCAGGCACAGGCTGGACCGAAAAGGGCAAACCGACCGCGGCCAAAGGGGCCACCGGTTTCGGAGTGCGGCTTCTCCTGGACTGGATGCAGCACTTGGCCGGAAGGAAAGTCTAAATGGACGAAACTCAGATTGCCGAAATAGAGTCCGCGCAGATCGAGGAAAAAGAAGGCCTGGTGCGCGAGCTGCTGGAGTGGATGGGGGAAACGCCGGATCGCGAAGGTCTGGTGCGGACGCCCTATCGCGTGCTCAAGGCGCTGCGCTTTCTTACCTCCGGGTATCACCAGAATGTGGAGGAGGTCATCAACAGCGCGATGTTTACAGTGCGGCACGACGAGATGGTCCTGGTTAAGGACATTGACTTCTACAGTCTTTGCGAACACCATCTCCTGCCTTTTTTCGGGAAGTGCCACGTGGCCTATATTCCCAAGGACTCCGTGGTGGGTTTGAGTAAAATTCCGCGCATCGTGGACATGTTTGCCCGGCGCCTGCAAGTCCAGGAGCGTCTGACCAATCAAATTGCCGAGGCTTTGCAGGAGAAGATTCATCCCAGGGGTGTGGCCGTGGTCATGGAGGCGCATCATTTGTGTATGATGATGCGGGGCGTGCAAAAGCAAAACGCGGCAATGACCACCAGTGCCATGCTGGGTAGTTTCCGGACCGACTCCAAGACGCGTATGGAGCTAATGGAACTCTTGAAAAGATAGGCCTGTTTTAATCATGACCCTCCGACTGCGTTATTACCCGGACAGTATTCTCAAGAGGGTGGCGCTTCCTATTGAGAAAATGAACGAGGAAGTGCTTGAGCTGGCCCAAGCCATGGTCCAGGTAATGCACCGGAATGAAGGCGTGGGTTTGGCTGCTCCACAAGTGGGAATTGATAAGAGACTTTTGGTTTACGATGCCTCTTGCGTCAACCCTGAGGCCCATCCCCGGGCTCTGATAAATCCAATAGTCACTGAGATTTCAGGAGGGTTGGAGTGGGGTGATGAGGGGTGTTTGAGTTTTCCCGGGGTCTGGGGCAGTGTGAGACGCCCCAGACAGATCCACCTGTTGGCGCAAAGTCTGAGCGGTGAGCCTGTTGACGAGAAGATCACGGGCTTTGAAGCGCGGATTATTTTGCATGAGTTGGATCATCTGGACGGAATTTTGTTTGTGGACCGCTTGCGATGGTGGCGCAGGTATCTGGCGCTGCGGAAGTATCAGAAACCAGAGGAGGGGGCGGAGCCTGCGGAAGGCCCGGCTTTGTAAAGGGGGAGACGAGTGAAGAAGTCGATGATTGCATTGGGGGTGGTGGGGCTTTTGGTTGTCGCCGGTATGGCCCTGAGCGGCCGGCAGAGCGGGGCGAGCGCCTCGGGT
>JAFGIU010000037.1 GCA_016929445.1 Candidatus Omnitrophota bacterium | reverse complement strand
GCGCGAGCGGAATCGCGATCGCAGATACCGGACCGTGGCTGCGGAGGGCGAGACTTACCAGGTTGTGCCTCAGGATCGAGGCCGTTTCCGGCGGCCCACGCGGGAGGTGCAGACAGAGCGGCAGGAGCGGAGTTCAGGTCTGGTGCGGTGGTTGCAAGCCACGCGGGGCGCTGCTTGGCTGGGCATGACCATCCAGGTCTTCACCAACAGCCGCATCCGGCGCTCGGTAAGTGAAGACCCGACCAAGACAGATTTGCGTGAAAATTTTGCCGAATCGGACACCCAAGCCATTCTCCCCACGCGGGAGCTCAAGGAAGATACGAGTCCGGTACGGGTGCGGCACCTCAAAGGCGCAGGGCCGTTCTTGAGTCGTGTCGTGGAAGTTTGGCATAAGCCGCTGGTTCGGATCGCCGGGGTGCTCCTGGGTGTTGCGATTGCGGCGAGTCTTTTGCCCATGGTCCCGGTGTTTTGGGCTGCTGTGATCGGTTCTGCCGTTTTGTTTAGCCTCCCCTTCATGCTGCGTTTGGCAAGCTTGGCCAGAGGCACGCTCTGGCGCGGGCTTTCCTATAACAGGGGAGGGTTGGGCACTGCGGGTCTAATCGTTTTCACGGCAATCGGAGCCGGGGTTTTCCTTCTTGCAGCGGGTCCCTTCCTGATGACCCTACCGGTCCTGGCGCCTTTGGTAGGCATGACGGCCCCGATCACGCTTTTTGGCGGCACTCCCTTGATTAGCGCTATGGTGAGTGCCAGTTTCTCGCCGTTGGTTCCTTTGATTGGAACCGGGATTGCCGTGGTCGCGCGAGCGCTGTTGGATCCTGAAAGGCCTGGCATCGGGTTCTTGCTGACGCGGGGCGCGCTTGCGGTGGGTGCAGCGGCTGTGGTGGCTCTTGTGGCGCCGGTACTCGGCCTTGGAGGCGCGGCTCTTGCGGCTGTGGGCTTGGGGTTTTTGGCAGCTTCGGCAATGGCTCGAGTGGCACTCAAGAAAATCGGACATAATTCCGGGTGGCCTCGTCTCTTGCTTGTGACAATTCCCGAAATGATCGGGGCCGTGGGATTGGGATTTGGAGTGGCTGCAGCTCTTCCGATTCTGGCCCCCATGACGGTGTCTTTGCCTGCAGTTTCCACCCCCCAGATGGCGGCTTTGGGAGCGGGCGCTGTGGGGTTGACGGTGGTAAAGGACACTCTGAGTTTTCTCCTGGGTAAAAGAAGTCCGATTCCGGGAGTCGGAAATCTTTCATCCCGTTTCCGCAGCACTCTGGTGGGAGTTGCCACCACGCTTTCCTTAGCGATTGCAGCAAGCGCTTTCTTGCCCATAGCCCCGCTGATGCTGGCTGTTGCGCTTTGGATCGGGGCGTCGGGGTTGGATGCAAGCCTTTTGGCCTATTTGAATTCCCGGACCCATACAGGGGCCATCCACCTCGGGAGGCGGCAGCTCCCCAACCCGCTCACTAATGCATTGCACTCCCTGGACCGTTTGCTCACCGCCACACTGCCCAATCTGGTGCTCAGGACGCTGCCTCGAGGGGTGGCCGTGGGAATCGTGGTTGCCGTGCTTTGGCCTGTTCTGCCTGTGGTAGCTCTTATGGTCTCTGTGCCTGCCGCAGCCATTGTACTGAGTTTTGTTGGGGTGGCTCTTGTCTTCCGTCTGCTCCGGCAGTTTGTGATTCACCGGGCGGCTTCCTTGGCCGGGGGTGTCACGCGCATTGCAGGCGGGGCGATTGTGGGCGCGGAAAACCAGGTCCGGGCTGCTGCGCTCCAAAGGAATCCTCAGGAGCGGCAGCAGCGCGAGCTTTTGGCCGGGGCGCTATTCCCCAATCGGGATCTCAATGTGAATCCTTTGAGTGCCGGCGAGATTGTGGAACTCAACAACCTGCTCCAGATTATTGCGGAGGAGTACGAGGGCAAGGGCGGAGTGGACGTTGCCTTGACCTGGCTGCAGACCGCAGCGGACCGGAGGCAAGCGCGTTTCCGCGACCGTCCCGAACTTCTGGACAACTATGAAGCCTACCAGCGCGCTGTGCTTTTTGAGCGGTTGGGAATTACAGAAAACGACACTGCAAGTTATCCTGAGTTGCGCACCTATATCATGGCTCACTTTCCGCACCACGGGCGCCTTGTGTTTGCGGATGACGAATTTGAGACTGAGTTGCAGGGCCTCACTCCGGATGTGCAGGCGGAAGTAAGAGCGCTCTTTATGAAGTACCGGGGCACGGATGCAGGCGAAGGACCTTCCTTAAAAGAGTTTAATATCGAGTATGAGCCTTTGCGTGAAAGGCTCTTCCGCTCTTTGGACCCTGGAAATATGGCTAAGGTCCAGGCCATGGTGGACAGCTATGCCCAGAGCTTTGGGAATCTGGAGGATTTGGCTCTCAATGAATTGGCCGGTGCGGTTGAAGCCTTGGAGCAGATCCGAGAGGAAGCACAGAACTTGGGGCTCAATGCTTCGGAGGCGGACCCTCTGGCGAGGGCCCAAGCAAGGCACGCTGCGATTACCGCGGGGAATGCAGCCACCTTGGTGGACCCGCTGTTTCAGCGTGTGATGGGCCAGCAGATCTACGATCAGGGTGTGCGGCGCGCGCGGGCGATCTATGCCCTGGATCAGGGGGCGGACACTCCCGAGCACTCCAGTGTGAATAGGATGTTCGAGACCCTGTTGTCGCAGCCCGGCAAGGTTTCTATGGCTCAGGGCATTGTGGTGTATCCCTTTGACACGCCTCCGATCCGGCGCAAGGGGAAGGAGGGCCTGGACCGCTATATCCCGGAGGTCAACTGGACCTATTTCAGCAAGCGCGGGGAATGGGGGATGTTCACTCCTTTGATGAGCCTCACCCAAGAGCTCAACTACCTGGGATCCACGGCTCTGGTGCGGCCTCTCAATACGGCGATTCGCGGGCCGCAGGCAACCGTCTTGCACCCCATCAACGAGGGCAAGGTGATGTCTGATCCGGAGCTCAATATCTACGACTGGCAGCGCGTCATGGCGCGCTGGCTGACCGGGCACAGGGATGTGGTCCAGGCCCACATGACCGGCGCAGAGCCGAACTTGGATGTTTGGGACGATGTGCGCCAACTGGATCCGCTCTTCAGTAATTACAACGACATGATTCTGGCTGAGCAGGAAGCCGGGGGGGTTGTGAATACTGTGCGTGTGCCTCTGCAAACCATCACAGGCATGGTGGAGAACACCATGTATCCCATAGGCCCGGACCAACCCCACGCCC
This sequence comes from Candidatus Omnitrophota bacterium, assembly GCA_016929445.1. Taxonomy (NCBI): domain Bacteria; kingdom Pseudomonadati; phylum Candidatus Omnitrophota; species Candidatus Omnitrophota bacterium. The sequence goes on along the minus strand of JAFGIU010000037.1, from coordinate 1,171 downwards.
AGCCCGTGCGCTATTTGGGTCCCGCCTCGGATCCCTCCAATGCGCACAGAATTAGTGTTTTTAATCTGGACGGATTTAAACCGGCGTATCCCTATTGGTTCGGCGGAGATGCTATGAACAACGAGGTGAGTGAAGGCGTGATCATGACCTATGAGGACAAATCCTATGCCTTTACCACGGTTGTCATTGGAGGGCACCTTTTTGAGATTCCCGGAGACTGGGCTGATGCCTTTGCCCGTGAGGCCAAGGGCGCCAAGCGCTATGTGGTGGCCTTAGTCTTACTCGGTGCCATTGGTCAAAGACCGGTGTTTTCTGCAGCCCCGGATGGCACTCTGCAATTGGAGTGGGAGGAGCGCAGCCTGCAATCGGACCATGCGCCCATTGCCCAGCAGGCTTGGGAGCAAGTGGAGCATGACGGTCAGGAGGCCAGGGCCGAGGCAAGGATTCTGGCCGATCGCTTGGATGAACAAACCCACGCCCGAATTAGGCCGGAGGGGCGTGTGAGACTGATAGAGGAGGGACATGAGGGAGCGCCTGCACAGGGCGTGGAAATCAACATGGGTTCCGTGGCCGGATACAAGCAGAACCCTCAAAGCTTCTGGGAGCGCGTGGACCGCATTAAGGCGGCGACTTTAGGGGATCAACCCATCGCCTATATCGGCGGGATGGCCAACATCATTGGAATGGCGGCCATTGAGGTGGATTACGATCCCCGCCAGATCATTCGCGAAGTGCAGCGCGATGTGGAAAGAGAGCAGGCCTTTTACGAGACCCGTCAGACACAGCGGTATCTTGCCCGGGCCGATGCGGCTCTGCAAGACTTGCAGGTCCGGGTGGGCGGTCAAATGCTGACACTCACTGTGAACCCCACCGCCGAATTGTACCAGGCCCTGCGGCAGGAAGCAGAGGCGCGTCTTAGCAACACGCCCGGGGATCTAGACAGCTTGCGGCGCAGGGAAGGGCAAATCCTCTGGCACATCAAGCAAGGCCTGTTGGAGTTGATGGCGCAAGTGGAGCTGCAGGCTTCCCAGCCTGTGGGAGTGCTCACGGACGCGGACCGGGCCCGGATCGCGGACCAGCGCAACACGCTGCAAGCCTTGGCTGCCCAGATTGGAGCGGACCGGCGCGGTGAGCCGGGGAACTTGGGCTTGCCCGTATCTGCAAGAAGCCT
>JAFGIU010000036.1 GCA_016929445.1 Candidatus Omnitrophota bacterium | reverse complement strand
GCAGTGCTGCTGTAGCCAAACGCCAGGGCTATGCCTTGGTTTTTGAGGCCGATGCCGAAGGTGTGGCCACCGGCCGGTACTGGATTGAGTCTCAGGACGGAGAGCTCCTGGAGAAACGCTATGAATTGCCCGCAGGGGTGGAGGTCTATGGGGCGGATTCGGAGAGCGGCGGTCTGGGCTTTGCGGAAAACCGCGTGGTTTTTGGGTCCACGGGCGCGGCCCGCGAAGGGGGGGAGATTGTCCTGAAGGACCGGAGAGGCCGGAGCCGGCGTCTGGGTCTGGCCCGGCTCACGGGGAAAGTGAGCATTTCTTCGGTGGAGTCCGAGGGGGAGCAGGAGTAGAAACTATATGCAAACACTTGACTTTAGAAACTCTGCATGGTACCTTGCCGACCAAGGGGCGATGCAATTTATGGTTCATTCCCGTTTTCGGGTTTCCGCTATCTTGGTTATTTGTCTGCTGACGAGTCTTCTGACCTGCCCAGGTGCCTTCTCCCGAGATTTTGAGGACGAAGCCGTGGCCTATAGAAATCAGGCTTACCAGCTTCAGATGAAGGGAGACAAAGCCAGGGCCATCGAAGGTTACCAGAAGGCCATTGCGCTGGATTCAACCTATCCTGCGCCGCATAACGACTTGGGCGTGCTCTACGAGGAAATGGGAGATTTCGACAAGGCGGAGCGGCATTATCTCAAGGCGCTGCAGCTCGATCCGAACTACGTAAGTGGTTATTCGAACCTGGCTTTGCTCTATGAGCGCCAGGGCAAAATGGACCGGGCCGTACAGTTTTGGGAGAAGCGGGTGGATCTCGGGGACCCGGATGACGCTTGGACGGTCAAGGCGCGTGAGCGTCTGGCTGTGCTCCAGCCGGACCGTTATGCTCCCCCTCCGGCGGCCAGCCCCAAATCCAGATCTGAGAGGATGGCGGATGCGGAAAGGCCTTTCCCGGGTACGGCTGAGCCCACGGGCGATGCGCTGGATTTGTACCGGGTGGGTCTTAAGGAGTATAGAAAAGCCAATTATCCTGAAGCCTGGGAGGCGTTTAAGCGGGCCCTGGAGCAGGATCCCCAGAACGCAAAAATTAGCGAGTACATGGACCGCAGCCTGGAACAGATGAAGCGCGTTCACAAGCAGGTCTTGGATCAGAAGGAGGACAATCTGGCCAAGATGCAGACGGAGAGGCGATTTGCGGTTGCGGAGAAGATTGAAGATCATTATGTGATGGGAAAGGTCTACTTCAAACGAGGAGACTACAGCCGAGCCAAGACTGAATTCGAACAGATCCTCGTGACGCTACACGAGTCGGATCTCTAGTTCTCTCTGGATCCATCCTTTAAAGTAATCCCTTTTATAGATTAAGTGCGGTAGACCTTTCAATTTTCCATGCCCTTGAGGCCTTGCCTCATGCGATCCCACGGTGAAGTGAGTGGCCCGAAAGACCCTATATCTAATTGACGGCAACGGCCTGTTCTACAGGGCTTACTATGCTATGGGGGACTTGAGTAATTCGCGCGGGATGCCGACCGGGGCGGTCTACGGCTTTGCCACTTCATTGCGTAAATTGATTGAGGACCGGGCGCCTGACTACCTGGCCGTGGCTTTTGACCGGCCGGAGCCGACATTCCGCCATAAGCAGATGGCGGAGTATAAAGCCCACCGGGAGCCCATGCCGGATGATCTCGCCGAACAGATTCCCTGGGTTAAGGATCTGGTAGCGGCTTTCCGGATCCCTGTGTTCGAGCTGGCGGGTTACGAGGCCGATGATATTTTGGCCACACTCGCGCAGGCCGGCGAGGACAAGGGGCTGGATGTTTATCTGGTAGCCCGGGACAAGGATCTCATGCAGTTGGTTACGGACCGGGTGAAGGTCCTCTATATGGATCGTAAGGAAATGACGGAGTTTGACTCCAAGGCAGTGGAGGCCAAATACGGAGTGCCGCCCAAGGCCATTCCGGAGCTTTTGGCCCTGATGGGGGATTCCACCGACGGCTATGCCGGTGTTCCCGGCATCGGCCCCAAAAAGGCCCAGCAACTGATCCGTGAATACGGGACCGTGGAGAATCTTTTGAACAAGGTGGATTTGGTCCGGAGCGTGGCAGACAAGAACCGGCTGAAGGATCATGCCGAGGAGGCCCGGCAGAGTCTGAACATGGCCGTTTTGGATGCCGCAGTGCCGCTTGAGATCGAATTTGCGGATATGGCGCTTGAGGAACCGGATTACGAGAAACTCGAGGCCATTTACCGGGAGATGGAGTTTCGCAACCTGCTGGTGAATTTGCCCCGGCAGGGTAAAACGGCAGATTTCCCGGAGTGCGCACAGGTGCAAAATGCCGGGGATTGGGAGGCCTTTGAAAAGGAACTCTCCCAAAGCCCATGCCTTGGGCTTGCGTTCTTTGAAACAGAAAAAGCTTTGACCCTTGCTTTGGCTCCGGCCAAGAAGAGCCCTGTTCTCGTCTCTTTGGGCCCGGACCCCGGGTTGGACCGGAAGTTCCGCGGTTTTTGGGAAAAGACCGAAGCCGTTATTGTCGGTTTTGACCTCAAGGACCTGGGTCTTTGCCTCAAACGCCGGGGGGCCGCTTGGGCCGGCCAAGGTTTTGATATTCAGCTGGGTGCGTATTTATTGGATCCCTCGCGATCCCAGTATCCTTTGGATGAGCTGGTGTTGGAGCATCTGGACGAGAAGGTTTCCTGGGATCCCAAGGCCAAGGATCCCGCAGAGATCTGTGCGAGCTTGGGCGAGAAAGCCGCTGTTTTGTTGAGGCTTGAAAAACCGATCCGCGCCAAACTCGAAGAGAACAACCTCAAGGATCTTTACGAGCAGGTTGAGGCGCCGCTTATCGAGGTGCTCCGGCGCATGGAAGAGACCGGCATTACCGTGGACGCGGATTACTTGAAGCGCTTTGCCGGCGAGTTGGACGCAGAGCTGGAAAAGACGACGCGGCGCATCTACAAGATGGCGGGCGAGGAATTCAATCTCAATTCGCCCAAGCAACTTGCGCACATTCTTTTTGAGGTTCTGGGTTTGCCGGTGATCAAACGAGGCAAAACCGGGCCGTCCACGGATGTGGAGGTCCTGCAGACGCTCTCTTTTCAGCACGATTTGCCGCAGCTTTTGCTGGGGTATCGTGAAGTGGCAAAGCTCAAGTCCACGTATGTGGATGCCTTGCCCAGGCTGATTTCTCCGGTTACAGGCAGGGTTCACTCGAGTCTTAACCAGACCGTCACGGCAACCGGGCGTCTGAGTTCCAGCAATCCGAACTTGCAGAACATTCCGGTTCGCACTGAGCTGGGCCGCCGGATCCGGGGCGCCTTTGTCGCGCCTAAGCGGGATTGGGTTTTGTTGTCCGCGGACTACTCGCAAATCGAATTGCGGATATTGGCTCATCTCTCAGGAGACAAGGAGCTCAGCCGTTCCTTTAAAGAAGGTTTGGACGTGCACACCTATACTGCCTCGCTTATCTACGAGAGTAAGATGGAGGATGTGGACCGCCAGATGCGCGCGGTGGCCAAGACGGTTAATTTTGGCATTGCTTACGGCATGAAGGCCTTTGGTCTGGCCAAGGACCTGGGAATTGAAGTCGCGGATGCAGAGGCTTTTATCCAGGCCTATTTCAAACGGTATCCGGGTGTGAAGCACTATATGGATGCGGAGGTCGAAAAGGCCCGTTCCAAGGGGTATGTGACAACGCTGCTCAACCGCCGGCGCTATATCCCGGACATTAAGGCCAAGAATCCTTCGATTCGCCAGTTTGCAGAACGCACTGCGATCAATACTCCGGTGCAAGGCTCGGCCGCGGATTTGATCAAGGTGGCTATGCTGGAAGTCTCCCGGTATTTGGGTGAAGAGGCTCCTGAGGGCGCATTGCTTTTGCAGGTCCACGATGAATTGGTCCTGGAGATGCCTAAAAAATCAGCGGACAAGATCGGATTAAAGGTCAAAGAGATCATGGAGACCGTGCTCAAACTCGATGTCCCTGTAGAAGTGAGTTTAAAGGTCGGTTCGAATTGGCTCGAAATGCAGGCGCTCACATAAAGGACGCAATGTGTACAAGCAGCCCTTGAGTATACTCTTTGTTTCCAGCGAGGCTGTGCCCTATTCCAAGACGGGCGGCCTGGCCGATGTGGCAGGTTCACTTCCGGTGGCCTTACAGGAGCTGGGATGCGAGGTGACCTTGGCCCTGCCTTTGTATCGCGAGACTGAGCGCATGGCGGCAGACCGTATTCCCGCAGTGGAAGGGGTCTCGTATCGCCTGGATCGCACGGGTGTGCGCGTGCTCTTTGTGGAGCATTCCGGCTATTTCGGGAGGCCCGGGATTTACGGCGAAAAGGGTGTGGACTACCCGGATAATCTTAGGCGTTTCAACTATTTTACTCAGAAGGTGCTCGAGCATTGTAAGTCCGAAGGCTTTGCTCCGGATATTCTTCATCTGAATGATTGGCAGTGTGCTTTGTTTCCGCTTTACCTCAAAGAATCCGTATGGGGGGGGAGTCGTTTTTTTGCCAAGACCAAGACTGTTTTTACCATCCACAATCTGGCTTACCAAGGGTTGTTTGAAGCCGGAGATTTTGCAGCCACAGGATTGAGTAAAGACTGGATGAATGTGGAAGCATTGGAATTTTACGGCCGGATCAACCTCCTGAAGGGCGGCATTACCCAGAGTGACGCTTTGACCACGGTCAGCCCGAGCTATAGCAGGGAAATTCAAAGAAAAGAATTCGGGTGTGGTCTGGAGGGAGTTTTGAAACAACGCGCCTCAGATCTCACTGGGATCCTCAACGGCTTGGATATCGACGAATGGGATCCGGAGATTGATGAAGCGCTTGAGGTGAATTACACGGCCGAAGTTTTAGAGGACAAGGCCTTAAACAAGAAGGCCCTGCAGCGAGAGCTCGGTTTGGTAACCCATTTTGATGGACCTCTGGTGGGGGTGGTCTCGAGATTGGCGTCTCAAAAGGGTGTGGATTTGCTCGTTGAAGTGGCCAAGGCGATCTATGCGCTGGGCATGCAGTTGGTGGTTTTGGGAACCGGCGATCCCTTCTACGAAGAGGCACTTAAGGCCCTTGCCGGACAATACCCGGAGGAGATTGCCGCGGTTATCGGTTTCGACAGCCGTCTCGCGCGCCGCATTTATGCAGGATCGGACATCTTTCTCATGCCGTCGCGTTATGAGCCTTGCGGGTTGGGCCAGATGATCAGCCTGCGTTATGGGGCGGTCCCTGTGGTCCGTGCTACAGGAGGCTTGCGCGATACGGTCTCGGCCTATCGCGCCCCAGCCGAGGGAACGGGTTTCTTATTCGAAGAATACCGGGCCAAGGCTCTGGTTCAGACCCTGCAGGAGGCAATGGCCGTGTATCATCAGCCGGAGCTTTGGAAGGCCCTTGTGCGGCGGGGGATGTCCGGTGAATTTTCTTGGACCGCATCCGCTCGAAAATATCTCAAGCTTTATCGGAGCCTGTGCGAAAACGTAACGGTGGAGGTGCCATGATCTATGTGGTGGGGGTCACAGGAGGCATCTGTTCGGGTAAGACATCCGTCGCCCGGATGATGGCGGAAAAGGGTGCGTTGGTCATGGATGCCGATGTCGTAGCGCACGAGTTGATGCAGCCGGGTGAAAGTGTCTTCGAAGAGGTGAAGGACTGGCTCGGAGACGAAGTCCTGACAGCCGGGGGGCAGATCGACCGCAAAAAGGTGGCCCGCGCTGTATTCGAGGATCCCGACGCTGTGGAACGATTGAATGGAATTGTCCACCCCGCGGTAATCAAAAGGATCTTGGAGGATATCGAAAGACTTCGGTCCGGGCAGGAGGCAAGAGTCGTGGTATTGGATGTGCCCTTGCTTATCGAGGCCAATATGGTTGACTTGGTGGACTTGCTTGTGGTGGTGCGTGCGGATGAGGCCGTTCAGATTAAACGTTCTCAGGAGAGGATGGGGCTTTCTCCGGAGGAAACGCAGCAGCGCATGCGGTACCAGCTGCCCATGGAGGAGAAGGAGCGTTTAGCGGATTGCGTGATAGAAAATAGCGGGAATTTGGACGAAACAAAAAGACAAGTGGACAAGATTTGGAACGAAATGATCGTGGCCAATCTCGAAATAAGGAGGGCCGGTTAGCATGCCGGAAACAAAACCAAACGGAACGAAGAAACAAAACAACTCGAACACCGTGGAGCTTTCCAGGTTGAAAGAGATGCGGGTGTCGCAGCTCAGTGACATGGCGCGGAGTTTGGGTATTACGGGTATGAGCGGTTTGAAGAAACAGGATCTGATCTTCCAGATTTTGCAGGCTCAGGCCGAGCGGGAAGGCATGATGTATGGTTCAGGAGTCCTGGAGATCCTAAGCGACGGCTTTGGTTTTCTGAGATCACCTAACTACAATTATCTTCCTTCCCCGGATGATATCTACGTATCTCCATCCCAGATCCGCAAGTTTGATCTGAATACCGGAGACACGGTGAGCGGGCAGATCCGGCCTCCCAAGGAAGGGGAACGCTATTTTGCTCTGCTCAAAGTCGAAGGCGTGAACTTTGAAAATCCCGAAGAAGTCAAGAACCGGACCCTCTTCGATAACCTGACACCGCTTTATCCGCAAGAGAGACTGGTCCTGGAGACTGCCAAGGAAAAGATCTCTCCGAGGATCGTGGATCTCTTGACGCCGATCGGCAAGGGGCAGAGAGGGCTCATCGTGGCGCCCCCTTACAGCGGCAAGACGGTGCTTCTTCAGGAAGTGGCGAACTCGATGATCGCAAACTATCCGGATCTGGTGTTGATCGTGCTCTTGATCGACGAGCGTCCTGAGGAAGTGACGGATATGCAGCGTTCGGTTAAGGCCGAGGTCATCAGTTCCACCTTTGATGAACCGGCCGAGCGCCATGTGCAAGTGGCGGAAATTGTGCTCGAAAAGGCCAAGCGTCTGGTCGAGTACGGAAAAGACGTGGTTATCCTCCTGGATAGTATTACGCGTTTGGCGCGCGCCTATAACACCACCGCTCCGCACAGCGGCAAGATTCTGTCTGGCGGTGTGGATTCCAGCGCGCTCCACAAACCCAAGCGTTTCTTCGGTGCGGCACGTAACATCGAAGAGGGGGGGAGCTTGACTATCGTGGCCACGGCATTGGTCGATACGGGCAGCCGTATGGATGAAGTCATTTTTGAAGAATTCAAGGGAACGGGCAATATGGAGCTGCAGCTGGATCGCAACCTTTTCCAGCGCCGTATTTACCCGGCCATTGATATCAAACGTTCCAACACGCGGCGAGAAGACTTGCTCTTGCACCCGGATGAGCTGCAGCGTGTGTGGGCCTTGCGCAAGGTCCTCAACGAGGTTTCGAGCGTGGAGGCAATGGAACTGCTTAAAAACAAACTGGGGAAGTCTGCAACGAATGCAGAGTTTCTCATGAGCTTGAATGTGAAGGAGGCTGAGTTATGAAAGACGGTATCCATCCCAAAGGCGGCCCCGTGGTCTTCCACGACGTTTCCTGCGGTGAGAAGTTTATGATTTGGTCCACAGTAAAGGCGGACAAGAAGATTAAGTGGGAAGACGGCAAGGAGTATCCGCTCATCGATGTGGATATTTCCAGCGCCTCGCACCCTTTCTATACCGGACAGGATCACATGATTGACACTGCCGGTCGTGTGGAACGTTTCCGTAAGCGCGAACAGGCTGCTCGTTCCAAGCAGAAAAAGCTTAAGCCTCAGAAGGAGGCGGTCGCGGAAGCTTCCCCGGCTCCGGAAACCGAGGCTCCGAAAGAAGAGCAGGGTTGAGCCAGCCCTCTCCGGTTCGCAGAAAGGCCAACTCTCTTGCAGAGCGTTACCGTGAGCTGGAGGCCCGGCTTGCCGATCCCGAAGTGACGGGCAATCCCAACGCGTATCAGAAATGCGCCAAGGAGTTGTCTTCACTCAAGGGGATTATGGAGGCCGTGCGCCAGTTGGAGAATCTGGAGTCGGAACTCGCCAATCTGGCGGAGGTCTCAAAGGATTCTTCTGCAGAAGAAGAGTTGCGGACCATGGCCCGGGGAGAACTCGAAGATGTGCAGGAAAGATGTGATGTCCTTGAAGCCAAGCTCGAGGAGATGATCCTTGGGGAGGAAGAGGGTATCAATCGCAACTGTATTGTCGAGATTCGCGCGGGCACCGGCGGGGAAGAAGCAGCGCTTTTTGCCAACGACCTTTATCGCATGTACTCGAAGCTGGCCGCAGCCCGGCACTGGAAGGTTGAACCCATCAGTTTCAGTCCCTCTGAAGTGGGCGGGGCTAAGGAAGTGGTTTTCTCTCTGATTGGGGAAGGGGCCTTTGGCGCACTGCGTTTTGAAAGCGGGGTGCACCGCGTACAGCGTGTACCTGCAACAGAGGCCTCGGGCCGCATTCATACTTCTGCGGCAACGGTGGCGGTTTTGCCGGAAGCCGAGGAATTGGATGTCGAGATCAAGCCCCATGACCTGCGAGTGGATGTTTACCGTTCCTCGGGTCCGGGCGGGCAGGGAGTCAACACCACAGACTCTGCGGTCCGGCTCACGCATTTGCCCACGGGCCTGGTGGTGACATGCCAGGATGAGCGTTCCCAAATCAAGAACAAGGCCAAGGCAATGCGTGTAATGCGGAGCCGTTTGTTGGACCGTATGCAGCGCGAACAGGAAAAGGATATTTCCCAGCAGCGGCGCAAGTTTGTGGGAAGCGGAGACCGCAGCGAAAAGATCCGCACCTACAATTACCCTGAGCGACGCGTGACCGATCACCGCATCGGCCTGACCGTGCATCGTTTGGAAGAGGTACTTGAGGGCGACTTGGATGAATTCTTGGCGGGGCTGCAAGAGCGTTACCGCGAGGCCCGGCTGGCTGAGGAAGCGCAGAAACAATCGTGATCGCCTTGGCCTCCACTCTCCTAGAGATACAGGAACGCTTGCAGGCGGCCGGCTTGGCCGCTCGTGAAGCGCGCACGGATGCGGAGTGGATGCTTTGTGAGTTGAGCGGATGCACCCGGGCGTCGCTCTACACCCATTTCCCGAAGCTTTCGGAGGCGCAGCAGGCGCAGCTGGATCATTGGGTGCAGCAGCGTTCTGAGAGACGCCCCCTGCAGTATGTTTTGGGCCGGGCGACTTTCCGGGATCTCGACCTGGAGGTTAATGAGGCAGTTCTCGTGCCCAGGCCTGAGACTGAGCAACTCGTAGATCTGGTCCTGGAGATCTATGCTCCCGGGCGGGCGGGGGCTCTCAAAATTGCGGATGTGGGCACAGGTTCAGGGGCTTTGGGCCTAAGTTTGACAAAGATTTACGGCAATTGTAGAATGTTCTGCCTGGAAATCAGCCCTGCGGCCTTGGAAGTGGCCCGGCGCAACGCAGCCCGAGAAGGGCTCTCTCGCCGTATCTCCTTTCTTGAAGGAGATTTACTTCAGCCTCTTGAAACGGTGCATTGTGCGGATCCAGCCGGGAAGCTGGATCTCATTGTCTCCAATCCGCCGTATTTGACCACTGCGGAGTGGGTGTGTGCCGCACCGGAGCTGCATTTTGAGCCGCGAGTGGCTTTGGACGCAGGGGAAGACGGTCTCAATGCCTTGAGGCGGCTGGTTGCTGAGGCGCCGGCATTTCTCAAGCCCGGAGCTTGGCTGCTTCTCGAGATCGGATGCGATCAAGGAGCCGCTTTACTCGCTTGGGCAAAGCAGTTTTCTGATTGGAGTCGTGTTCGCGTCCAGCGCGACTGGGCTGGACGCGATCGTTTTTTTCTGGCGCAAAACCAAGCTTAGGACACGCATGGACAAGCTAGTCATTGACGGCGGATTACCTCTGAAGGGAAGTCTGCAGGTCAGCGGCGCCAAAAATGCGGCCTTGCCGATTCTGGCGGCGACTCTGTTGGGAGACGGCCCCTCGGAGATCAGCGGGGTCCCCGATCTGAGAGATGTGCGCACGATGGTCTCGATTCTGAAGGCCATTGGAGCAAAAGCGGATTGGGACGGGGACACGATTCGTGTCGATGCCTCCGGCATCAATGAAGGCACTGCGCCCTACGAATTGGTCAAGACCATGCGCGCCTCCTTCTGTGTTTTGGGCCCTTTATTGGCCCGGCTGGGATGGGCTAAGGTGTCGATGCCCGGAGGTTGTGTGATTGGGTCCCGGCCAGTGGACCTGCACCTCAAAGGCTTACGGGCTTTGGGTGCGGACTTGCGGATCGAACACGGTTATGTGGTGGCGCGTGCGCACCGCTTGATCGGCAGTCGAATTTATCTGGGCGGGGGTTTTGGTTCCTCGGTGTTGGCGACGGCCAATGTCTTGATGGCTGCAGTCAGAGCCGAAGGCACAACCCTCATTGAAAACGCAGCGTGCGAGCCCGAGATCGCGGACCTGGCTGATTTTCTCATCAAAATGGGGGCGCGGGTTTGGGGTCACGGCACTCCGATCATTCAGGTGGAAGGCGTTCAGAAGCTTGCAGGGGCCAAACACCGGGTGATCGCCGATCGCATTGAGGCGGCGACCTACCTGATTGCCGGTGCGATTACACAGGGCGAGGTGACCGTTCAAGGGGCGCGCACAGATCATTTGGGAGCGGTCCTCGATAAACTGAGACAGGTAGGTGTCTCGGTGGAGGACGGAGAAAATTTTATCCGGGTCAAAAGTTACCCGAAGATCTATCCGGTCGATGTGACAACCTTGGCTTTTCCCGGGTTTCCGACCGATCTCCAGGCCCAGATGACCGCGCTGCTTTGTTTGGCGGACGGCATCAGCGTTGTCACTGAAAAGATTTATCCGGACCGCTTCATGCATTTGAGTGAGCTGGCCCGCATGGGAGCGGATATTCGCGAAGAGGGGGCCAGTGCTATTATTCGCGGGGTTCACCACTTGAGCGGGGCCCCGGTGATGGCTTCGGATTTGCGTGCGAGTGCCGCTCTGATCTTGGCCGGGTTGGTGGCCGAAGGGCGGACCGAGGTGTTTCGCGTTTACCACTTGGATCGTGGTTATGAACGCGTTGAAGAGAAGTTGGCGGCCCTTGGAGCCCATGTTTGGCGGGAGAAGGATGAGACCTTCACCACGGGCAGCATGGGCGCTCCTCAATCTGAGGCCGCCCAGGAAGAATCAAGGAGATAAGCATGGCAGTACGCCTGAGATTGATGCGCATGGGGGCAAAGAACAGACCACACTCCAAGATTGTGGCAACGGATTCGCGAAGCCCCCGCAGCGGGCGCTTTCTTGAAGAGATCGGTATTTATGATCCCAGCCTCAAGGTGCCCCTCCTGCAGGTCAACAGAGAGCGCGTGGAGTATTGGCTGAGTGTGGGTGCTCAGCCTTCGGATACGGTTCGCTCTCTGCTGAAAAAAGAGGGCATCAAGGCCTAGCCTGAATCGTGTAGGGCTGTCCTCAAGGAGTCTGGGGTGCGCTTTGATGTTTTAACCCTTTTCCCCCGCATGTTTGACGGGATCTTGGGGGAATCCATATTAAAGAGGGCCATTGAGGCGGGGCTCATCCAGGTTGAGGTGCATGATTTGCGCTTTTGGAGTGCGGATAAGCATCATAAAGTGGATGACAAGCCCTATGGCGGCGGGCCCGGCATGGTGATGCGGCCTGAACCTCTTTTTGCTGCGGTAGAGGAGCTCCAAAAGCGCGTCACAAAGGACATGGAGCAGCGCAGCCATGTGGTGCTTGTCTCCCCCCAGGGAGAGCGCTTCACGCAAAAGGTTGCGGCAAGACTTGCCGAAAAGCCGAATTTGTTGCTGATATGCGGGCACTATGAAGGTGTGGACCAGCGAGCGATTGATGTTTTGGTCGACGAGGAAATCTCCATCGGCGATGTGGTCTTGACCGGGGGGGAGATTCCGGCCATGGCCCTGGTCGACGGTGTGGCGCGGCTTCTTCCGGGTGTCTTGGGGGATGAAAGCTCCACCCAGGATGAGTCGTTTTCAGAAGGGCGGCTGGAATACCCGCATTACACGAGGCCGGCCGAATTCCGAGGAATGAATGTGCCCGGGACATTGATCTCCGGAGATCATAGCCGGGTTGCCCGCTGGCGCAGCAGAGCCGCGTTTACACGGACTTTGCAGCGAAGACCGGACTTACTACTGTAGTCTGACAGTTTCTGGGACAGGTCTTGAGCACGAAATTCGGTCGGGAAAAGACCTGTTCCCGGCTCCTGAGTAACAGAGATATGGAGATCAGTAAAATGGATATAATTAGAGAACTCGAGAACGAAGCGACCCAGCGCGAGTGGCCGGACTTTGGGGTAGGCGACACCATCAAGGTTTGGGTACGGATCAAGGAAGGGGACAAGACCCGTCTTCAGCCTTACGAAGGACTGGTAATCAAACGCAAGGGTTCGGGAATTGGGGAAACCTTTACGGTCCGGCGCCTGGCTTATGGTGTCGGCGTTGAAAAGGTCTTTCCGCTGCATTCGCCGGTTCTTGAGAAGATCGAAATCCGGCGTCTCGGCCGGGTCCGGAGAGCCAAGCTTTACTTCCTCAGAGGGAAGATAGGTAAGGCGGCCCGTATTGCCGAACGCAAGGAGTACGGCTCTGGCGAAAAGACAAAGACCCAAGGCACCAAGGAAACGCAGTCTGCTGCAGACTCAGTGGAGTCGTCTGAAAAGCAGGCTGTGGTCCAAAACTGAGGGCTTCATTGCCGGTGTGGATGAAGCGGGCCGGGGCCCATTGGCCGGTCCGGTGGTGGCCGCGGCTGTTGTTCTTCCTGAGCGCCCCCTGCGATGCCGTGTAGATGACTCCAAGAAGCTCAGCGCCCGCATGCGCGAGCTGGCCTACGAGGAACTGCTGGACCGGGCGCATTGCAGTGTGGGGATCGTCAGTGAGGCCTTGATCGATCGCCTCAATATTTTTCAGGCCTCGGTGCTTGCCATGGAATTGGCGGTGCTGAGCCTCAGTTTAGAGCCGGATCTGGTGCTTGTGGATGGCCCGATCCGGCTTGACCTTCTGGACCTTTCTTGCCGGGTGGATTCCGTGATCGGGGGGGATGCCAAGTACCTGCCGATCGCCGCAGCTTCTGTTGTGGCCAAGGTCACCCGGGACCGCATCATGCAGGATTACGATCTGCAGTATCCCGCCTATGGTTTTGCCAAGCATAAGGGATACCCGACCGCGGCGCATTTGAGTGCGCTCAGCGAGAATGGTATCACTCCTATTCACCGAAAGACCTTTGGGATCTGCAGGGAATTGGCCCGCAGACCCCGGCCGGTCTCCATGATGTGCACTTGAAACCTTCTGATCGCAGCCTGCGCGCCGGAGAGACCGGAGAGACGCTGGCTGCCAGTCTACTGAAAAAACGCGGGTATCGTCTCGTGGAGCGCCGGTACCGCACGGCCCTGGGTGAAATTGATCTCATCGGCTGGGACGGGCAGACTCTCTGTTTTATTGAGGTCAAATCCCGGCGCAGCCTGCGGGCAGGCCGGGGCTTCGAATCCGTGGACCGTAGAAAGCGTCGACGTCTCGCGCGATGCGCTTTATACTATTTAACTCGTAAGGGTTTAGCGGATCAGCCGGCCCGTTTTGATGTGGTGAGTGTGGATTGGGTTCAGGGGCCGGAGAACCCGCCTGAAATCCAGCTCATCCAGAACGCCTTTGAGTTGGAACCGGAGGCTTGAATCATTCCTGTCAGCAGCTCTCTTTTAACCGAACAGCGATTCGCCCAGGTTGTGGAGCAGATCGGCAATACCGGGCCCAGTCCGGGCGGCGGGAGCGCCGCTGCTGCGAGCGCGGCCCTGGCAATGGCCTTATTGAGTATGGTGCTGGGTATTTCCCTTGAGAAATTGCCCAAGAGCTCGGTGCGCGTGAAGCGGTTGCGGCCTGCGATCCGCCAATCCAATGCGCTGGTCAAAGGTCTCCTGCGTCTGGCTGACGCGGACGCGAAGTCCTACCAAGCCTATTTGACGGCCAAGAAGCGGGGGACCAAGGCCCGGCAAGCGGCGCTCAAAAAGCTCATCGAAATGCCCACGTCTCTTTACGAGGCTTGTTGCGCCGGGCTCAAAATTTGCGGCAGCGCAGCCCAGTCCATCCAGCCCAGTCTGCTTTCTGATCTGGTGATTTCCGGGGAACTCCTTGATGCCGCGGCCAAGGGGGCCATTATGTTGATTGCCGTGAACGCCCCGCGCGGCAAGACGCAGACGTCGGTTCTGAGAAAACAATTATTGGAGCTCAAGAAGAATACCCGCCTGGAGATTCGCCAGGCCTCAAAAAGGAATCGTCCCAAGTGATGACTGCGGCACAACTCTTGGATGGCAGAAAGCATGCTGAGAAGATTGTCGAACGTTTGGCCCAAGAACACCGCCAACTCGTCAAAAACGGAAATCCGTTGAGTTTGGCGGTGTTGGTGGCCAATGATCATCCTGCGTCGGAGATTTATCTGGAGGCCCAGAAGAAGAAAGCCGCGGCTATCGGTATTGAGCACCGGATTATTCGTGTGGATCCCAAGTCGACATCGCAGCAGATTGAATCCGAAATCCGGTTCCTCAATGAGGACCCGCAGACCACAGGCATTATGGTGCAGTTGCCCTTGCCCAAAAACTTGGATCCTCGCCGCATTGCCTCGAAGATTCATCCCTTTAAGGATGTGGAGGGGATGCACCCGGAGAACCTGGGCCGCCATGCCGGAGCCAAGGCCTCTTTGGTATCCCCCACAGCCACGGCCGTGATCGAACTGATCCGTGTATCCGGTAAGGAACTTGAAGGCTGTGAGGCGGTGGTTGTCGGTGCGAGTGAATTAGTGGGCAAACCGGTGGGATTGTTCTTGATCAACCGGTTGGCCACACTCACCTACTGCCATGAAGCCACGGATAAGGCCGGCCGTTTGCAAGACCATGTGCAGCGCGCGGAGGTTCTGGTGGTGTGTGTGGGCAAGCCGGGTTTAATCCCGGGCGCGTGGATTCGGCAGGGCGCAGTGGTGGTGGATGTGGGAACCAACCGCGTGGACGGTAAGATTGTGGGGGATATTGATTTCGAGACTGCGGTGGAGCGCGCTTCGTGGATTACACCGGTTCCCGGAGGGGTGGGGCCTTTGACCACGGTTTCACTTATGCAGAATGTTTTTAGAGCCTATCGCTTGCAGTCCGAAGCCGAGGGGGACATGATTTGAAGATTGCGATGACGGGGAGTTATCCCAAAGGGACGGGCGGACGAAATTCTCCGGATCTAAAGACCCTGCGTCTGCGATGGGAGCGGGGAGAGATCCAGGAAGATGTTTTGTTGGGCGCGTATCAACAGGCCACGCGCCAGGCAATTCGGGAACAGGAAGAGGCGGGCACGGACATTGTCACCGACGGATTGATTCGCTGGGAGGATCCGCTGGCCTTGATTGCGGCCCGGCTTGAGGGAATGGAACTTGGCAAACTGCAATCCTTTTTAGGCAGCCCGTTTTTTTACAGACAGCCCGTAGTGGTAGGCCGGATTCGAAGAGAGCGGCCTTTAGTACTCCAGGAATTTGTGTTTGCCATGGGCGCGGCCACGCGGGAACTCAAACAGGTGATTCCCGGACCGGTGACAATGGCCTATCTCAGTGAGGATCGACACTACGGAAACCTGGAAAGAATGGTTTACGACCTCAGCGAGGCGTTGAGTTCCGAAATTCTGGCTCTGGAAGCTGCCGGTGCCGCGCAGATCCAGGTGGACGAACCGGTGCTGGGTTTTGAACCGGGTTTGACGGAGCTGGTGCGCGAAAGTCTGAAGGTACTTCAGGGGGAGAGTTCCGTGCGCATGGCCCTGCATACTTATTTTGGCGATATTTTTCCCGCTCTGACGCAGGTGGCGAGTATGCCTGTGGACGCGGTGGGTTTGGACATGACTCAGACCGGGACGCGCGCAGAGATTCTCAAGGCGATTGAAATGATGGATTGGGATAAAGACCTTGCTTTAGGCTGCGTTAACGGATGCTCGACCGAGCTTGAAGACCCGGATACACTCAAGGCGCTTTGGGATCGAGCACAAAAAGCTGTGGGCGAAAACGAGATTTATGTTGGGCCTCAATGCGGCATGGGAACACTGACGCGGGCGCAGGCCTGGAAAAAATTGAATCACTTGAGTACGGCTGTGCTGGATTGGCGCGGCTTTTAAGGTATCAGGCGCTGGATTCGACTCGCGTAGCGTCATGGCGAGCGAAGCGCAGCCATCTTTGCGGAACAAAGATCGCTTCACCGCGTTCGCGATGACGGGGTGCTGAACACCCGGTTAACCGGAACATGAGCAATGCCATGAGCAAAATAACCATAACGCAACTCCAACAGATGAAGCAGCGCGGGGAAAAGATTACTGCTCTGACAGCCTATGATTTTGTCACGGCTGCGCTCCTGGAAAGAGCAGGTGTGGACATTGCTTTGGTCGGGGATTCCCTCGGTATGGTCGCCTTGGGCTATGAGTCTACTGTTCCTGTAACGCTGCGGGAGATGATTCATCACTGCAAAGCAGTGCGCCGCGCGACGCACAATGCCTTTGTGATCGGGGATATGCCCTTTCTCAGTTATCAAGTGAGCCCCGAAGAAGCCGTGCGCAATGCCGGGCGCTTTATCAAGGAGGGGGGCTGTGATGCGGTCAAGATCGAAGGCGGACTGGAAGCTGTGCCGGCAGTGGCTGCTTTGACACGCGCCGGCATGGCGGTGATGGGACATGTGGGCCTCACACCGCAGTCTGCGGTTCGAATGGGCGGTTACCGTGTGCAGGGCAGGGATGAAGATTCGGCGCAGAGAATTCTGGACGCGGCCCTGGCTCTGGAGCAAGCCGGTTGTGTGTTGATGGTTCTGGAGGCTGTGCCCGAGGACTTGGCTGCCCGCGTAACAGAGGCCTTGGAGATTCCGACCCTCGGGATTGGGGCCGGAGTTCACTGCGACGGCCAGGTTTTGGTGTTACCCGATTTACTGGGGTTGGGTTCGGGGCCGGTTCCCAAGTTCGTCAAGAAGTACGCGAATCTGGGCGATCAGGCCGTGGACGCCATTGAACGCTTTTGCGCGGAGGTCAAAGGAGGGGAGTTTCCTACGGATGCTCACTCCTATCACTCCACGCGTTCGGACCGGACACGCACAAGCTCTTCCGGCTAGGAGGAGAAAATGCCGGAACAGCCGTTTTTGGAGCATCTCGAGGAATTGCGCAGGCGTTTACTATTCTGCCTGCTGGTGCTAATCTTAGCGAGTTGTCTTGTTTACTCCCAAATGGATCGCATCCTTGCGGTCTTAGTTGAGCCTGTTGGCCAGCTTGTGTTTTTGGGTCCTGCCGAGGCCTTTTTGGCGCGCCTTAAGTTGGCGGTCTTGGGAGGCTTCATCCTGGGCGTCCCTGTGTGGACATGGCAATTGTGGCGTTTTGTTTTGCCCGGCCTCCGGCCTTCGGAGACCCGGGCCATTGCAGGTCTGCTCCCTGCCACGGTGCTTTTCTTTTATATGGGAGCTGCTTTTTCATATTGGATTGTGTTGCCGGTCGGTTTGGATTTTCTCCTGAGTTTCGGGTCGGAGCGGGTCGTACCCATGATCTCGATCGGCAATTATTTTGGATTTGTGGGTTTGATGGCCCTGATCTTCGGGTTTGCATTTCAAATGCCATTGCTGCTGTTGGCGTCTGTTCGGGCAGGAGTTTTGAGATTGGAGCAACTGCTCGCAGCCCGGCGCTATGTGATTCTCGGCAGTTTTGTGTTGGGTGCGGTGCTCACACCCCCGGATGTGGTGACTCAAGTCTTGATGGGGGGGTGTCTGATTGCTTTGTACGAAGCGAGCCTGCTGCTGATCCGCTTCACGGGCGGGCGTATTCACGAAAAACCCGTAGAAGCTGTTTGCCGGGATGACTGACCGTGTGTCATGACTGGCCGGGTGTCAGGCACCACAGTGTCGCCTAACGTCATGGCGAGCGAAGCGCAGCCATCTTTGCGGAACCAAGATCGCTTCACTGCGTTCGCGATGACGGGGCAGGCGCTGGATTGGACAAGGTGTCAGGCACCAGAGGCCGGGCAGAAGCATGCTTCACGACGGGTGCCTGACGCCCGCTGAGGTCAAGACTCGTTTAACTCAGGAAGGTCAAGAAGGTACTACAAGGTACTCTCAGGTTTTGGCGGTGTAGCTCAGTTGGTTAGAGCAAACGGCTCATACCCGTTATGTCGGCCGTTCGAGTCGGCCCACCGCCACTCTTTGGGTGTCAGGCACCACAGTCCGAATAAGATGCTTCACAAGTGGTGCCTGACACCCGGTCAACCAGCACATTCGGGTTTGCAGAACCGGCTACTGTCGGCGCCTCAACAAGTGGTGCCTGACACCTGGTCAAAAAAGAGTCCTCATGCCGCAGACAAAACCTCCCCATATCTATGAAATCGAAAAGCGTGTTCTGGGTTTTGTGCGGACGCACAATCTCTTCGAGTCTGGGGAGCGTGTGACTGTTGCTGTCTCAGGCGGATCGGATTCCATGGCCCTCTTGTCCCTGATGAGGGGTCTTTGCGATACTTACTCCCTTCAACTGTGCGCAGCCCATGTGAACCATGGGTTACGCGGCACCGCGGATGCAGACGCTCTTTGGGTTCGCGAGCAGTGTGGGAAGTTGAGGGTGCCTTTTGAAGAGCGCCGGGTCCGGACCGCGGACTTGGCGGAAGAACCGGGCGTGTCTTTGGAGGCTGCGGCGCGTGAGGTGCGCCTGCAAGCGTTGGCGCAGATGGCCGGAGAATTCGGGGCTGCGAAAGTGGCTTTGGCCCATACCCGGGATGACCAGGCTGAGACTGTGCTGATGCGCTTGTTGCGCGGGGCAGGGCCCACTGGTTTGCAG
>JAFGIU010000035.1 GCA_016929445.1 Candidatus Omnitrophota bacterium | reverse complement strand
TCCACGATCCGCCCGGCGCCGATGTGAGACACAAGGGTGACGAGCCCGGCGGGGCGGCCTTTGACAACCTCCCCGATAGGCACGGCCCCCGCACTCACCGGATGGGACCTGAGGATCTCCAAAGCGCGCCCGGCCTCGGCAGCCGGCACAAAGGCCGCGAAGCGGCCCTCGTTGGCCACATACATCGGGTCCAGACCCAGAAGCTCGCAAGCGCCCTGCACCTCGGCACACACGGGAAGCTCCGATTCCCGGATCGAAATTTGCATTTTGGACGCTTCGGCGATTTCCACCAAAGCGCTGGCCAATCCGCCGCGCGTCAGGTCCCGCATGCAGTGCACGGGCACGCCCGCATTCAGCAGCGCAGCCACCGGCTCCACCAAGGGAGCGCAGTCGCTCTCCAAGGCGCTCTCAAAACTCAGGCCCTCGCGCATGGCCATGATCGCCATGCCGTGGCGTCCCAGGTCTCCGCTGACAATCACCGAATCCCCGGGCCGCACTTGAGCCGGCCCGATCGCAAGCGCGTTTTCCCGGGCACCTATGCCTGCTGTGTTGATGAAGACCCCGTCCCCCTTGCCCCGATCCACGACCTTGGTGTCGCCTGTGACAATGCGCACCCCGCAGGCCGCGGCCGCCGCGCGCATGGACTGCACCACGCGCCACAGGTCCTCCATCGGAAAACCCTCTTCCAAAATAAAACCCGCGCTCAGCCACAAGGGGCGCGCCCCGCTCATGGCCAAATCATTGACCGTGCCGTACACCGCCAGGCTGCCGATATCCCCGCCCGGAAAGAAAAGGGGCTGCACCACATAAGAATCGGTAGTGAAGGAGAGCGCCGTGCCCGGGGCCACGAGCAACGCCGCATCATGCCGCGCGTCGAGTTCAAGGCTTTTAAAGCCGGCGAGGAACATGC
Source organism: Candidatus Omnitrophota bacterium (assembly GCA_016929445.1). Classification (NCBI taxonomy): domain Bacteria; kingdom Pseudomonadati; phylum Candidatus Omnitrophota; species Candidatus Omnitrophota bacterium. Next base: position 41,018 of record JAFGIU010000035.1, on the reverse strand, counting down.
GCTCGATGAGTTGGTGCATGAGTTTGCCGCCGCTGCCGTGCGCCAGTTGGACCGTGGGGTAGTCGCTGATAGGAAAGGGGCAGGACAGGTTGAGGGCAACAGGTTTAGACATGGGCCCCGGTCCTGCGATAGCGGTAGTAGGCCGCGCACGCGCCCTCAGAGGAAACCATGGTCGCGCCCAGAGGACGCTCCGGTGTGCATCGCGTGCCGAAGGCCGGGCAATCGGGGGGCTTGACCGTGCCCTGCAAGATCCGGCCGCTAATGCACTCCGGAGATTCCTCAGCGTGCAGTTCGCCCACATCAAAACGTTTTTCCGCATCAAAGCCCGCATAAGGACCGGCCAGGGCCAGGCCGCTGTACGGAATCTCCCCCACTCCCCGCCATTTCCGCGGCACCACCCGGAACACGCGTTGCACCAATTCAATGGCCGGCCGGTTGCCTTCGCGCTGAACCGCACGCGCGTATTGGTTTTCCACTTCAGCCCGGCCTTCCTCCAATTGCTTCACGCACAAGTACACGCCTTGCAGAATGTCCACGGGCTCAAAGCCCGTGACCACAATGGGCACTTGGAATTCCGCGGCCAGGGGTTCGTATTCCGTAAAGCCCATCACCGAGCAGACATGACCCGCCGCCAAGAAGGCCTGCACGCGATTCTGCGGGGCCGTCAGGATGCTTCGGATCGCGGGCGGCACCAATACGTGCGAAACCAGAATGGAGAAATTCTCGATCCCCTGCTGCTGAGCCTGATGCACGGCCATGGCATTGGCCGGGGCAGTGGTCTCAAAGCCCACGGCAAAAAAGACAACTTCCTTGTCCGGATTTTGGATTGCCGAATGCAGCGCGTCGAGGGGCGAGTACACAATGCGCACATCGCCTCCGCGGGACTTCACACTAAAGAGATCTTCTTTGGAGCCAGGCACGCGCAACATGTCGCCAAAGCTGCAGAATATGACATCGGGTTTGGAGGCGATGGCCAAGGCGCGATCAATGAGTTCCAGGGGCGTCACGCACACCGGGCAGCCGGGCCCGTGTACAAGTTCCACCTCTTGGGGCAGGAAGGTATCAATGCCGTAGCGCACAATCGAATGGGTTTGGCCGCCGCAAACCTCCATGAGCACCCAGGGACGCGTCACGATCTTGCGGATTGCGCCGGCCAGTTTTTGGGCGACTTCGGCGTCGCGGTACTCATCCAGATATTTCACCGAGCGCCTCGATTTGCCGCAGGTATTCAAAGACCTGCATCGCCTCTTCCTCGTCCACCTTGGAGATGGCAAAACCCACGTGCACGATCACGTAATCACCCACCCCGGCTTCGGGCACATAGGCCAGATTCACCTCTTTGGTAATGCCGCCGAAGCTGACCTTACCGCTGCGGGTGAGTTCCCCTTCATCGAGAAGGGCTTCAATCTTTCCTGGGATACCTAGACACATAATTCCCCACTCTGGTGTCAGGCACCGGTGCCTGGCACCGGTGCCTGGCACCGTGAAACAAAGGTTATCTGGCCGAGGGCGAGGCCTCCGTCATTGGGAGGCACACGCTGGTGCCAATAGGGCTTGAACCCGGCTTTCCTCAAGGCCTCTACGCTGAGCTCGGTGAGCAAGCGGTTCTGGAAGCAACCGCCCGTGAGGACCACTTTTCCCAGCCCGCAGAACTGCGCCACACTCACAATCCCCTGGGCCAAGCCCTCGTGAAAGGCCCGGGCCACGGATCCAAACGCCTTCCCATTGTCCACATCCCGCAGTATCAGATCAAGGGCAGGCCCCCAATCGAGCACTGCGGGAGCCCCCTGCGATGCGGGCCCCAAGGGAAAGGGATAGCTTCCCGCAGCCTTTGCCCCGGCTGCGGCAAACTCCAGCTCCATGGCCGCCTGCCCTTCAAAGGCATGCACCTGGCGGATCCCGAGCAAGGCAGAGACCGCGTCAAAAAGCCGGCCTGCACTCGAGGTGCGCGGGGTATTCACACCCGATTTCAGGGCCGAGACCAGGGTCTTGAGCTCTGCCTCGGAAAACTCCCGGAGCGGGGCCGGCTCCCTTTTCCGCACAAGCTCCTCCCCGAACATTTCATACAGAAGACCCAGGGCAGAGCGCCGGGGTTCACGCACAGCCGCCTCCCCTCCGGGCAAAAGGAACTGCCGCAAATGCGCCACGCGCTCATAACAGCCTCCACTCTCTGCGCGCAAAAACTCTCCGCCCCAAATTGTGCCGTCGTCTCCCAGACCTGTGCCGTCCCAAGCTACGCCCAGAACCGGACCCTCGAGTTCGTTTTCGGCCATGCAGGAAAGCACGTGCGCCACGTGGTGTTGCACTGCAATCACTCCCGCACCGCACGCTTGAGCCCATTGTGAGGACCGGTAATCCGGATGCTTGTCGCACACAATACGCTCCGGCTTCACCTCATAGACCGCAGGCAAGTCAGCGGATGTCCTCTCAAAGGCCTCGACGGCACGGGGCGTATCCAAGTCTCCGATGTGCTGGCTCAGAAAGACCCGGGTCCTATCCCCTTCGGCCGGAACGGAAAAGGCCACCGCATTCTTGAGGTGCGCGCCCACGGCCAAGGCAGGCCCGCCAGCCTCACCATTCACCGTAATGGGCAAGGGCGCATAGCCGCGCGCCCGGCGCAAAAGCATTTCCCGCCCCAGAACCACACGCGCGATGGAATCATCCACATGCCGCGCAACAGGCCGGTTGTGCACCAAGAAAAGATCCGCAATCTTACCCAGGCGCTGCAAGGCATCCTGCTCATCAATGCAAATGGGCTCATCCGAAAGATTCCCGCTGGTCGCCACCACAGGGATAGCAGCCTCGGCCAAAAGCAAATGGTGCAGAGGAGTATAAGGCAGCATAGCCCCAAGACAGGGATTGCCCGGCGCCACAGCAGCGGCAACACTACGGTCTGACTGACGGTGCTCCAGCAACACGATGGGGCTTTCGGGTGAAAGCAGCAAACGCTCCTCCAAAGCCGAAACCTCACACACTTCGCGCAGAACAGACATCGAAGGAAACATCAGTGCAAAGGGTTTTTCTTCGCGCTCTTTACGCGCGCGCAATTGCGCGACCGCCTCTTCCTGGGCCGCATCAACCATCAGTTGAAAACCGCCCAAGCCCTTGAGCGCCAGGATCAAGCCCTTTTCCAGGGCCCGGGCTGCCACACAGAGGGCCTCGTGTCCCTGCGCCAGAACCCCGCCCTGCGGATTCCATAATTCCAATGACGGGCCACACTGAGGACAGGCAACCGGCTGCGCGTGGAAGCGCCGGTTCTTCGGGTCCCCGTACTCAGCCCGGCATTCATCACACATTTCAAAGCCGCGCATCGTGGTATTGGACCGGTCATACGGAAGGGCTTCCACAATACTGAAGCGCGGCCCGCAATGCGTGCAGTTCGTGAAAGGATACCGGAACCGCCGGTCCCCGGGATTCAGGATTTCTTTAAGACATTCGGCACAGGTGGCAATATCCGGCAGGATCAGGGCGCTCTTCGGACCGCTCTTCCCGGAAGCGCGAATCTCGAATCCTTCATAACCTACGGGATCCAAGTAGGAGGATTCCAAACCCAGGACAAAGGCATGTGCGGGTTTTTTAAGGGAAAGGTCACAGAGAAAGGATTGGAGACCGGGTGTGGGGCCCTCGGCCTCAATACAAAGGCCTTCGGGTGTATTGCTTACCCAGCCCCTGAGGCCGTGTTCCTGTGCCAGCCCGTACACAAAAGGACGAAAACCGACACCCTGAACCGCCCCATGAAGAAAGACGCGCAGACGTTCTAAGGACACTAAAGCCTTCCGCCACTCTCCTCCGGCCAGTTATGAAGCGCTGCGGTCCTCAACACCTTCATATAATTTGCCCGCTGATACGCAGAAGGATTGGCAATGGAACGCAGACTCATGCTGCCCTGCATCTGCCGGATCGACTCATACTCGTGCTCTTCCATCCACAACTCTATCTGCGCTTTGACTCGCGACAAATGGTTCAGCCCACGCTCCAAAAGGGCCGAAGTCATCATGGCCACCCTGGCGCCGGCCATCATGGACTTAAGCACATCTTCCCCGGTATGCGCCCCGCCGGTCAGGGCCAAATCCGCCTTGACCTTCCCGAACAATATGGCGATCCAGTGCAGCCGGGTGAGCAGTTCATAGGAAGAACTCATGCGCAGCTTGGTCACCACCTCCAGGGTATCCAGATCAAAGTCCGGCTGGTAGAAGCGGTTAAACAAGACCATGGCATCGGCCCCGGCCTCGTCGAGCCGCTTGGCAAAGTTCGGCAGGGAAGTAAAAAACGGGTTCAGTTTCACGGCAACGGGCAGGGTGATTTCCTTTTTGATCGCATCCACAATCGCCAGATAGTTTGCTTCCACCTGTGTGGCAGTCTGGTCCGTATCTGTCGGGATAAAATAGATGTTGAGCTCCAGCCCGTCGGCACCGGCTTCCTGAATAAGCTTGGAATACTTCACCCATCCGCCTGCCGAAACACCGTTGAGGCTCGCAATGACCGGAATATCCACCGCAGCCTTAGCCCGGCTAATGTGTTCCAGATAGGCCTCGGGCCCCATGCGGTAAATCCCCTGATCCGGAAAATAGTCCATGGCCTCGGCAAAACTATTGGTGCCCGCAGAAAGCTGGCGGTCCAAGTCATCACTCTCCACAAGAATCTGCTCTTCAAAGAGAGAGTGCAGAACCACGGCGCCCGCCCCCTCGTCCTCCATCTGCCGGATAGCATCCAGGCTTTCACACATGGGCCCGGCGGAAACCACCAAAGGACTTGTCAGAGTCATTCCCAGATAATCTGTTGAGAGGTCAGGCATTTTCCTTCTCTCCTGTCTTTTCTTCATTATTAGCGGCAGCCAAGTACTCATACGTGCGCAAACGGCGGCGCACATCCTTTTCAGCCAAATGCAACAGCTCCTCCGCAGCCTCAGGATGAGAATGCGCCAGGATCGTGTAACGCACCTCGTTGTAGGCATAACTCTTGAGAGAAATACTGGGCGGTTTGGAATCCAACTGGAAGGGGTTCTTGCCTTCCTTCTTCAAATCGGGATTATAGCGGAAGAGCGGCCAATACCCGGAGTTCACCGCGCCGCTCTGCTGATCCAGACCCCGCACCAGATCATACCCGTGCGCGATACAGTGGCTGTAGGCCACGATCAGGGAAGGGCCGTCGTACCTTTCAGCCTCGATAAAGGTCTTGAGGGTGTGGGCATCGTTGGCTCCAAAGGCCACCTGGCCGACATACACATTGCCGTAGGTCATGGCCATAAGCGCCAAGTCCTTCTTGCCCGTCTGTTTTCCGCCCGCGGCAAACTTGGCCACCGCGCCCAGCGGCGTGGCTTTGGACATCTGACCGCCCGTGTTGGAATAGACTTCCGTATCGAGAACCAGGCAATTGACATTCCGTCCGGAGGCCAACACATGGTCTAACCCGCCAAAGCCGATATCGTAGGCCCAACCATCACCCCCGATAATCCACACGCTCTTGTCCACCAAGACATCGGCCAAGGCCTTGAGGTCCTCGGCTGGGGCGGAATTCATGCCCTGAAGTTTATCGCGCAGCACTTTGACCCGCTCGCGCTGATCGATAATACCTTGTTCGCTCCCCTGGTCCGCCCCGATCAGGGCATTGACCAGCTCATCGCCGAGCTCCGGAGCGAGTTGCTGCAATAGCTGAGTGGCATAGGCGCGCTGCTGATCCACGGCCAAGCGCATGCCCAACCCGAACTCGGCATTGTCCTCGAACAGAGAATTCGACCAGGCCGGTCCGCGGCCCTCGTGGTTCACAGACCAGGGCGTGGTCGGGAGATTGCCTCCATATATAGAGGAACAGCCCGTAGCATTGGCGATCAAGGCGCGGTCCCCAAAGAGCTGGCTCATGAGTTTGAGATAAGGAGTTTCGCCGCAGCCGCCGCAAGCCCCGGAGAACTCGAACAGGGGCTGCAAGAGCTGCAGGTCCTTCACGCGATTGAAAGCCAACTTCGTGCGGTCCACCTCATTCAGTCCAAGGAAAAATTCCCAATGGGCGATTCCTTCTTCGCGCACATTCTCTATGGGCTCCATATTGATGGCGCGGCGCCGCACCTCGCTCTTGGACTTGACCGGACACACCTCCACGCACAGCTTGCACCCGGTGCAGTCCTCGGGCGAAATCTGCAGCGTAAACTTCTGGTCTTTGAAGCCCGGCCACTTCGCATCCGCGGTCCTAAAGCTATCCGGCGCGCTTTTCAATGCCGAAGGCTCCACAATCTTGGTGCGGATCACCGCGTGAGGACACACCATCACACACTTGCCGCACTGGATGCAGAGGGCCTCGTCCCACACCGGGACCTCCAGAGCGATGTTGCGCTTCTCCCACTGCGTGGTGCCGCTCGGGTAGGTGCCGTCCACAGGAAAGGCGCTCACGGGCAAATCGTCGCCTTTGCCCGCAATGATCTGGGCCGTCACCTTTTGGACAAAGTCCGGGGCCCCGGCAGGCACCGGCGGGCGCAAATCGAAAGTGCTTGTCACCTCACCGGGCACCTTCACCTCATGCAAGTGCTCCAGGGAGCGGTCCACAGCCTGCAGGTTCTTGTCCACCACCGACTGGCCGCGCTTGCCGTAGGTCTTGCGTATGGACTCCCGGATCGCTTCAATGGCCTCAGCCTCGGGAAGCACCCCGCTGATCTTGAAGAAACAGGTCTGCATGATGGTGTTGATGCGCCGTCCCATGCCCGTCTCATTGGCCAAGGTGTACGCATCGATCACAAAAAAGCGCATCTTCTTCTGAATGAGATGCTCCTGCACGCGCTTTGGCAAATGCGCCCATACTTCATCCGGCCCATAGGGGCTGTTCAAAAGGAATGTGGATCCGGGTTCCGCGCTCTTGAGCACATCAATCTGCTCAAGAAAGGTGAACTGGTGGCAGGCCACAAAATTTGCCTCGGAAATAAGATAGGTCGAGTGAATCGGCCGGGGACCAAAACGAAGATGCGAGGTCGTGATCGAGCCCGCCTTCTTGGAATCAAAAACAAAATAACCTTGGGCATTGCTGTCCGTTCCACCGCCGATGATCTTGATGGAGTTGCGGTTGGCGCCCACGGTCCCGTCCGAACCCAGACCGTAGAACACACCCCGCACACCTTCGGGGTCCTTGATGTTGAAGCCCGGATCGTAGTCAATGCTCAAGTGCGTGACATCGTCCAGAATCCCCACGCTGAAGTGCTGGCGGGGATTGTCTTTTCTCAACTCGTCAAAAACACCCTTGACCATTCCCGGGGTAAATTCCTTGGAGGAAAGACCATAACGGCCGCCGGTCACCCGGGGCATCTGGGCAAAGGGAGCAATGCCCTGAGGAACCGTTTCGCTCAGAGCAGTGACCACATCCTGGTAAAGCGGCTCACCAATGGAGCCCGGCTCCTTGGTGCGGTCCAGCACGGCAATGCGGCGCACGCTGCCGGGCAGAGCCTTCACAAAAGCTTCGGTATCAAAGGGACGGTACAAACGCACTTTGAGCACGCCGACCTTGTGGCCCTGCTGCACCAAGTGTTCCACTGTCTCGTGCGCGGCTTCCGCGCCCGAACCCATGAGCACGATCACGTCCTCGGCATCCGGCGCGCCCACATAATCAAACAAGCGGTACCGGCGCCCGGCCACTTCGGCAAAACGATCCATCGCAGCCTGCACGATCGTGGGGCAAGCCAGGTAATAGGGATTGACCGCTTCACGGCCTTGGAAAAACACGTCCGGATTCTGCGCAGTGCCGCGAATAAAGGGGCGATCCGGGGACAAGGCCCGTGCCCGGTGCGCGCGCACTGTGGCATCATCCAATACGGCGCGCATATCCCCGGGGCTCAACTGCTCCACCTTCATCACCTCATGCGAGGTGCGAAATCCATCAAAGAAATGCAAAAAGGGAATCCGGGATTCCAAAGTCGCTGCCTGGGCAATCAAAGCAAAATCCATGGCTTCCTGGACGGAGCCCGAGGCCACCAGCGCAAAGCCTGTCTGGCGCGTGGCCATCACATCACTATGATCTCCGAAAATTGAGAGGGCCTGCGTCGCAACCGAACGCGCAGCCACGTGAATGACGGCAGGCGTTAATTCGCCGGCAACCTTGTACATATTGGGAATCATCAGAAGAAGACCTTGGGAGGCCGTGAATGTGGTGGTAAGGGAACCTGCTTGCAGTGAACCGTGAAGCGCGCCGGACGCGCCGCCTTCACTCTGCATTTCAACAACGCTGGGGATGCTGCCCCAAATATTCGGTTTCTGTTGGGAGGACCAGAGGTCCGCCCACTCCCCCATATTAGATGAAGGGGTGATGGGATAAATGGCGACGACTTCGTTGATATGATACGCAACGTAGGCGACCGCCTCGTTCCCATCAATGGTTACCTGGGTTCGAGTCATAAGGGATTCTCCGACTGGGGGATTCTTAGTAGCTGGTTCCATGGGTTCAAAAGATCCACTTTATAGAGGAATCTCCATATCCTACATGATACTTGTCACAAAATACACTTATCTCCTACATTTTTCCTATCTTACTCACACATTACAGCTTAAAAAAATCATCAGTACTTGCCTGGCCCACTCTAGAGCCACACTTGCAGATCCAGAATGAGCTGAAGGAGGGATTGCCCCATGCAATGGACTGAAAAGCAACACGAGTTCGAAGGAATAGAGGGACTCCGCTTCGGGCAGGGCAGGCCATCTGCTGCGCTGAGAGGGGTACGCTCCGTCCTGCATATCAACGACCACGGGGGGCAATTGGGCAGCACCGAGCAGTACATAGACAGTACGTCCAAGGCACTTCTCTCTATCGGCATTGAATCCCACCTGATCTACGGACAGCTTTGCGGCAAGTTGGGGCACACTTTTCGCTCCACTCAATGTGTGGGTGCCTTGTCCCAAAACCGGGACAACGCAGAAGCATTTAAGCAGATCTCCAGGGCGGTCCGGGCCCTGGCCCCAGATCTGGTTTTTGTTCATAACATATTTGATATAGGTATTTTAGAGGCACTTCTGTCTCCCGGCAGAAAATACAGTCTTCTGTGGTTCATCCACGACCATCATCTCACCTGTCTGTCAGAGCTCCGCGCCCGTCTGGACACCGTGAATCCCGAGTGCCGGACGCCTCTCTCAGAGAAATGCCTTTCAAATCTCAAACTGGGTTACTGTATCCAGAAACATAAGGAAAGGGAGTATTTGGGGGAAGACTTGCTGTCCCGTCTGGACCTCTTGCGTTTTGCCAAACGCGCGGACGCCCTCATTGTGCCGTCGCAGTTCATGCGCGGGTTACTCATCCGTAATCTTTCGGAGCTTAAATCCAAGATCCATGTACTCCCGCACCCGGTCAGCAGACCGGTGCGCGAAATACTCCCCTCAGCCAACAGGGATTACCCGAGTCTCCTTTTTAACGGCCGCATTGCCTTTGAAAAGGGCTTGCATATCGCTCTGGAGGCCTTGATGCGGCTGGAGTTTTCCCAAGAGCTTCTTTTCACCATTGCAGGCCCGGTCCAGGATGAGCGTTACTGGGCCCATTGCAAGAAACTGATCCACAAAGCCAAACAGCTCAATCCCCGGCTCATCCTGCACTATGTGGGGAATCCTGATGAGACCCAAAGCGAGGAACTCTACCGCAAGGCAGATATCGTGCTGCTGCCCTCTCTTTGGAGTGAACCCCACGGCAAAGTCTGTGCAGAAGCCCTGGCCCACGGGGCCGCGATCATTGCATCCAATGTGGGGGACTTAGCCACATGGATCATCCCGGACAAGACCGGGGTATTGGTTCGACCCAAGAGTTCCTCCACCCTCGCGCGCGCCATCAAGCAGCTTCTCGAAGATGCGAATCTGCGCAGGGAGCTCGTCCTATTTGGCCGCGAGTTGATTCGGGTGCGCTTCACCGAAACTGAGCACTTCTGGGCTTTGGATGAAATTGTTCGCAGGAGCCGACGAATCTAACAATCCCCTTGGAGGGAGATCAGACACAACCTACCACCCAAAGCCCTTTCCTGTTGGATGGCGGCAGGAAGGGCATCTCCCTCCAACTTTTTTGGATCGGGGACAGTTCTTTTTCTGCTCAGAGAATCGAGCGTAAGAACTGTCCCTGATCTTTTTTTACAATTGACTTGCTAGGAGTGCTTGAAGCTGGAGTACTTCTTCATCCCCAAGAGGGGCTACTAGCTCAGGCAGGTCCAATTCGGTGAGTGTTACGGCAGGAGGCTCCTCTGCCAGGTGGAGCAGAATCGCCATCATTCGATTGAATCCGATGCCCTTAACGCGGGTCATTAAATCATACATGGATTCAAAGTCATTCTCTTTGCGCTGCAGGACTATCTCCCGCGCAAGTTGACGTCCAATACCAGGTATCTCCCGAAGCTTGCCGATTCCCAGAGAGGGCGAATTCAAGAGGGAGAGAAGCTGATCCATTTCATCAGGAGCCACTTGCCGCAGGATCAAGATGAGTCGAGCCGGACCAATCCCTTTCACCCCCGTCAATTGCGCTATCGTCTCAAAACCGCCGGTCCTCCCGCGCTCCATCACTATGCGCTCTGCAATTCCTGCGGTAACCCCAGGCACCGCTTGAAAATCTTCGGCAACCGCCTCATTTAGGCGCTCAAGCAACAGCGCTCCTGCCGATGATAGCACCTCGCTTCCATCAGACGGACCTGCGGCCGCAGGCAGCAGCCTTGTGCCAAGAGCGCCCTCCAAAGCACCCGCAGCAGCAGACCAGGTTCCGAGCCCCCAAGCATCAGGCGGCTCTGTTGCCGTTTGTGCCGCAGCCTCACCCCAAACTCCCCCAGCGAGTTCTTGGAGAGCTTCTACCTGCCCTTGCGGGTCTCCCTTTCCAAAGCGCACGGTCTTGGCATCCCATGTCACCGCAGTCCCGACGCTCGCTGGGCCTAATCCGCTTTTGTAAGTCGCTTGGTGCGCCCGCACCAACTCTAAGTAGGCCGGATCGGGAGCAAGCCCCTCGACACGGCGGATATACGCATCAATGCGCTCATCCTGAATCGCCATAATTCGAGGAATGACTGCATGGCGGGTCCATCCAAGACTCACTGTTCCTGCATCCTCCGCACGCAGTCCCAAATCGGCACCCGGATTGTCTACAGCCGCCCGGAGGGCATTCTGCCAGAGCAACAATTTCTCTCCTCTACCTTCCCCCAATCGCATGATGGTGATCCCCGAGTGGGCAACCATCTGCTCCAAGTCTTCATCGCGCAGATCAAAGATACGGCCCACTCTTCTGCGTTCCAACCAGTTCCGGATCTGGCCAAAATCAAACTTGTCATAGAGCTTTCTCAGGAGGCCATTGCCGTCTGCAAGCATGACTCCCAAACCTTCACTGTCAACTTGGCGATGGCTGGCCCAAGCACCGACCAAGGTCATTTCTTGATCCCGTGCAAGCTGCACCGCACCCAGATGGAGGCTATCGGGATTAACAATGACCAGGCCCCTCTCATCCTCTGATGCCAGTGCTTCAATTCCCCGATAGGCATTCATGAACGCATAGTCTAAAACCGTGGCCGGCCTCCCAAGACCCGGAGCATCTCCAAACGGCAGCTCCGTCATCAAGGCCTCTGTGTCCGGCCCATCCGCAAGGATGATAATGACATTGAGATCGTCCAGGGGACGGCCTTGCAGTTCCGGATATTCCTCCATCAGGACGCCTAATTGCTCCGGAGCAAGGTTTCTGAGCGCTTCCAACGCTGCATAACCACTGCCTGCGGTCCCGGCAGGACTCCGCAGCACAGCATATGCCACACCGGGAGGCACAAGCACCTGGTGGTTGTCACTCATATGTCTTTCGATTTTCTGCGCGTGTGAATCTTCACTCCCGGACATCACCAAAACCAGGTCCACAGGCTTCTTTTCCCCAGGACTTTCCGGCTGCTTCATTATCATTTGGTGCACTTCGCCCGTACGCACGATTTCAGAGCGAAGGAGCTGCCTGCGAACTTCCGGACCCCTCAACTCAATGTCCGTTAACTCACTCAGCCTTTGTTCCAAATGTCTCAATCGTCTCATTCCCAAACGATATCCACGCCCTTGATCATAACGGCCATAAAGAATAGCCCCCCAAGATAACCCGACAGAAACACCTACACCCAACAATCCTTGAGAAACAGACGCGAAAGTCTCTGCCGCACTAGGCGGCGCTTGGCCCGTATAAACCGCATGAATAAGACCCCACACAATGGGCGCGACCGCCATTCCGGCAAACACGAGACTGATGCCACGAGACATCAATTTGCGCATAATCCAAAGGGTGCGCGTACCCATATGCCGGGACTCCGATTGGCTCAACTGAACGACTGCCCGGTGCAAGCGGCCTGCTGAATCAGGATCTGTGTAAAGGCCCCCATCGATTTCATTCCCCAAGGCTACCAATTCATCTACGGCCTCGTGTAATTTGAATCGGGCGTGTTGCACTTCGTCGTTCATTCCCCAGATAGAGGTGACAATCCAGCTCAAGCTCCTTCCCAAACCACGTTGATTTCTGACTCGATAGTCTTCGGAAAAATGCCTCAAATTGTAGGCATTGTTGAGGATCGAATACCGGTATTTGAGACAATATTCCGCAATAGGAAAGAGCTCGCGGGTTAGATTTTCGAGACGGATCTTCTCATAGTCGTTCACACTTGCCCGGCTCTCGATTCTTTCCTCAGCCACCTTCAAAAGTTCGAGCGTTGCATCCGCCAACCTCTTATAACGTTCAAAAAGTGTCTCCACACGCTCCTGAGCGGAAATATTATCCGGAGAAATAGCGGCATCAAAGAGTTCGGGAAGAAGCCGCTCGTGATTAAGGAGCGGTTTGATGCGAATCAAGAAGGTGTCAATATGAGCAAGCTCCAAGGACTCAGCCGGAATAGCCGCGATATTCTCAAGCCCCTGCAAAGCAATCTCCATGGTATCCGGGAGATCCTCCCCGGGCGCGAACACAACACCGCTTGCCTCGACTAGAGCATCAACCGCAGCATCCGAAACCGCCAGACTGAGCGGTTGCATACTCTTATTGAGCCGCTCTTCCAAATCAAACGGGGTCTCAGCAAGCTTCAATAATCCAGAAAGATTGTCCGCAAATTGCGGAAGAACAACCGGGAATCGATTTAGAACTTCGGGGAGTGTCTTGGCTGTATAGCGGCGAGGAAAAGACCGGGTTAGCAAACCACCCACAAAAGGAGGCCCTCTCCGGTTGTGCGAACCAGCAACGGCACAGAGACTGCGGGCCAGCTCAACCGCTATAACCGTCCATAGTTCGGGATTCTCCCTAAACACTCTGGGATCGAGCAGTCTTGCAGGCAACACCAGCAAAGGCTTGGCCTGGGTCCCCATGATTCTTACCGCCGAATCAGAATGGTTTTCTACAAACTGGATACCCGTCCGCCCCCAATGATAGGGGCCACCGATCTCTTGCACCAATATGGAAAGCAGTTCGGAGAGTTCCTCAACCGTGTTTGGACCTTCGCGTACTGCTGTGTTTATTCTCAGTCTTCCCGAGGATGAGAGACGCCCTGATGCGATCAAAGCCGTCTTGGATCCCAAGGTTTCCAGTTCGTATAGCTGGCGGGATTTCTGTCGCTCATCCTCACTTAAACTAATCTGCCACGCATAGGGCAAAGCCATTTCGCTGCGGACATGCAAACTCTCCCATAGCGGGGTATGCTCCACAGTGACCTCGAGAACGGGGACAGCATCGTCCACTCCGTTTAGCCCTGACCGGACCGAGGCATACGGACCCAAATGCTCCCCGTTGGCAACCATAATGCCGGGAATTAATACATGAGCTCTCCAGCCAAGGTCCGCCTTAAAATCTCCGTTTGTCCTGCCGTGCATCTGTTCTTGCATCCGGGCCATACTCCCGCGCATAGCGGCCAACATACCCTGGAATTCTTCGAATTCCTTCGCACTCCGAAAACGCCCTACTGTCACTTCAGTGGCTGCGGTGTACTGCCGCCGGCTGTTATTGCCCAGATCAAAAGCATCCCCCACAGTCTTGGCCTCCAGCCAGTTCCTGATAGTGTCCATAGAGAACTCGGTATAGAGCTTACGGATCCTCCCTGTCTCCGGATCATCCAACACGACATCGAGTCCCTGCTCCTCGACCTGATGGCCGGATGCTTGAGTCCCCACCACAAAAATCCCCGCTTCCTGACTCAACTTGGTCGGTCCGATATAGATTTCTCCCCCATCCAAAAACACGATTCCGCCGGAGTCACCCTGGGCCTGGAGTTTTTCGTGGAAGCGGTACCCGTTGATAAAGGCCATTTCCAGCGCCGTGACTCCATTTATCGGAGCAATGCCTTCAATCTCCAACTTTCGCTGAAGACCTGCGAATCCATCAAATTCAATAGGAAGGGCGGTCAACAGAGTCTCCAAGGATGCCGTGCTTTCATCTGCGAGAATCAAAGAGGACCTTATCCGCGAGGGATCCATCCCAGCGCGATCTGCAAATTCGGCAATCGCATCAATGCCTGCCATCACAGCAAGGCCGTCCCCTCTATGTCCCGGCATTGATTCCACAAACACCACTTCAACGCCTTCCGGCACGAGTATGGAGTTCCCTCTTGCGTCACGCGCTTGATTCACGAGTCCTTCGAGAATAGTTTTTCTCTCTGGATCCGGTCCAACCACAACCACGACAAGGTGTGTAGCCGCCGTTTCAGCATTTAAGGCCCGTGGCAAAGCTCGCTGTGCCTGCTGAAGTTCCATTCTCAAAAATTCATTCCGTAGACCGCTCCAAAGAGTGATTGAATTCTGTTCTTGAAAGCCTTCAAGGCGGCGATCAAAGGTTTCAATTTCACCAGCCACCTTCTGATACTCCCGGTGCCGCATATTCCAACCAATGAGCAATGCGGCCCAGGAAAGCCCGGCAGAGGCTCCGATACCCATCATCACCACTTGGGCTCCTGCAACAACAATTTCCGAAGAACTAGCTCCTTTGGAAATTGTTTCCTTGAGCTCCATCAACTTCCAACCTGTAAATGCCAAAGGCGCAAAGCGAGTCAGCACCTTCCGCCAGACCCAAGAACGGTCTATACCATGGAATTCTCTGCCATTCCTAAATGCCAGAGTGGGGATCGCCAGACGCATGCGTTGAAGCTCTTTCCGATCCTGGTACAGGCCATTGTCGATCGTCCTTCCGATTTCTACAGCTTCGGCCAAACGCTTACGCAACATATTTTCTGAATGGACGATATCGGCCGAAATGCCCCAGACCACCTTCAGAGGCCTCCAGAAGTCATAAGCGCTCATCATTCTCAGGTTATAAGCAAAGTGAAGGCTGTCACTGACGGTCACACCATACCTTGCCATCAGGCTCCATTGCTTCCCCACCAAAACAAGTCTGCGACGCTCTGATGGACTCAAGGCCTCTAATTGATCGATTCGGGGATCCAGCAGACGCTTGGCGCGAACCGCGCACTGCGTAAGCCTATGGTGCCGCTCTTCGATTGTGTGAATCGCTTCGTCTGTTAAGGAATCCAGGTTCAACTCATTTTCTGTAATGACTTTCAGAGCATATTGCAACTGGCGTTCCAAGCCCACGATCACTTCCAGAGGAGTAAGTTTTTCCAGATTCTGCTCCAGCTCTTCGATGTTTGATTCCAGCAGGCTAAGAGAAATCTCGTTGGGGTGGTTTCCAGGCGAATCCGCATAGTTCACACTTTCCGCGGCTTTCTCCCACTCCCGGAACTGTTTTCTTACATGCTTGCGTCTAGCCCGCATCCAGAAGACCGGAAATGCAAGAAAAGCCCCTATCGCACCAAAAAGCGGAATTTGCAGAATCCCAGGCATTACAGAAGACGGACGGTTCACGCTCGTCAGAGAAGCGGCCGTCAATGGGACACTCACGGCGGAAGAACTTGCTGCAGGCTGACTCGCACCGGCGCCGGGCTGGACAAAAACAGTCGAGTTCGGCGGTGGCGTCGCGGATGATGTTTGTGGGGCCGTCCCTGTCGGCGTTACAGCAGGCGCTGCAGCAGAAGAGCTTGCTGCAGGCTGACTCGCACCGGCGCCGGGCTGGACAAAAACAGTCGAGTTCGGTGGTGGCGTCGCGGATGATGTTTGTGGGGCCGTCCCTGCCGGTGTTGCAGCTTGTGGCAAGGACGCATCCGGTGTTGCGCTTGCTGCTGGCACATCCAGCGGATCGAATGCGGCTGCTGCATCCAAGGGATCCGCAGGCGCTGCAGTGGAAGCCTCTTCCGTTACATCCACCCAGGTTGCGCTAACCCAGCCATCAACGTCTCCGGAGGACACAGAAAGCCAAAGAGGATGATCTGCCCGGACCAGTCCCGTGTTAAAGAAGAAATCATCGCCGGGCTCCACCTCTTGATCCCATTCGATGGGCGTCCCGGAAGGGATGCCTCCAACAATCACCCCTTGAGAATCGCGAATTCGCAAACCCAGCCCATCAGCCGTACTCACATTGCCAACTCGGGCTTGCGGCAACTCTCTTATCTGGGTCTCGATCTGTATGGAATCATCAGTCTCAGTGAGACCCCAGGCAACCAAGGCTTCCCCATCCTCAAATTCGACAACCGCCCATATTGGGTAATCCTCCCCATCCAACCCTGAATTCACAAAGAAATCATCATCCTGGGGAATAAAGACCAGGCGCAGAACCTGAAAGGCCCGCCCGTTTCCGAAATGGCCTATAACCTCCCCCGACCCATTGCGCGCCACCAAATCCCGGCCGTCTGTCGCTGCCCGGGCAGGAGCGGGATACCGGCCCTGCTCTGCTGCAGCAAGAGATACGGCCTCCTCTGTTTCCGCAGGAGGTGTTGCCTCACTGGGTGCGGGGAATTCCTGAATTGTCCCTCCCCCACCTTGAGCCTCAACTATTCGGGGCCCCAGACCGATGAAGTCGGTGACGGTATCCACTGAATCCAGCATCCAAGCAACGGGACCGGACTCAGCCCAGCCATTTGAATGACCCACCGGAGGCAACAGACTGCGGAATGGCATGAAAAGCATCACGCACAACAGAACGACCACGGCCGCCTGCTTAATAACCCGCCGAGGACCTCCAATGCGCAACGCAGGGGCACGACTCCGTGGCACACGGCGGCGAGGCTCCTCAATGATGTTTGAATCTGCTGGCGGATCTGCCGCCAAAGAGTCTTGCAAGAAGTCCGGCTCCTCCAATATTTCAGGTATTTCAGGTACTTCAGGCCGTTCTGCTTCCAGGGCTGGAGGCGCAATTTTATCTTCTTCCCGTGTCAAGTTCCCAACCCCGGCACCTTCGGCATCGGCTTCTGCGCGCCGGATCTGCCGGGCCTGCTCCAGCCACTGCCCCCGCGTCGGCGCCGGTTCGGGTTTGCGCGACCGGGAATTGCGAGCGGTCATGAGACTCAGAGGAGACGGCTCTGTGGGCAAACCTTCCGTCCGGGGAATGGGCCGCAGCGTCCGGGCATCTTCACGCTGCTTGGAAGTGAGCAAGGGTAAGGGCGTCCTGCCCGTGGTGGCCAAAACCGCGGCCTCCACGCCTTCGACAAGCCCCGGATCCAGCGCAGGTTCCGTGGCCGCGCGGGTGGGATTCAAGAGCGGCATCGCCTGATCCGCCGGAGCCGCCTGAACAGGGGCAGACACCGGTGTAGCGCCTGCCAACCTGAGAAACTGAGTAACCAATTCTGCAGAACCGGGATTTCCGGGCCATGTGGCGAGCGCAGGGCCCAGAGCCTGCCGATGAAGCCGGCTCGAAAGCTGCGCAAAGCTCGGGTACTCGCCTCTCAAGCGGCTCTCATACACTCTGTCATCCGGCTTTCCCTCAAAGCGCGGGGCAATCACCGCATAGGCAATGTCTTGTTCCCGGAGACGCTGCGTCACCCCAGGCGTATGGAAACCTCCGGTGACAAGGATCAGGCCGCGCTTGGGCTGCCTCCGCAGAAGTTCCAGAGTGTTCGCGGCAAAAATCCGGTCGCGTTCATTGGCCAATTCGTAATAGCGCTCGTGATCGGGCAACGCCTCAAAGATTCCGGTCAATAGCGCCTTGTGCGACTCCTTCCACAGGTTCAACTGCCGCAGCAAGGTCTCCCAGGTTGCTGCGGAAAGCTTCCCCCTTTCCGCTTCGCTCCGGAATTCGGTCCATCCCTCGGGAGAAAGGCTAAGTGTGGCAAGCCCTTGGATCTGCTCTGCCTGGGAGAGGATCGTATGCAGAATTTTCTGGCCCTCGGTATTGAGGGAGGCCTCCTCCACAGACCGCTCCAAACCTCTCATTTCCTGAAAGGCCTCTTCGGAATGCACCGCACCCTGCAACTGATGCAGCACCACGTACTGAGAAAACACAGGGAAACGGGAAACGGGAGGGTTCTCCAAGGCTTCCCTAAGAATCGTCAGATTTTCAGGGCTGGATTCAATGGCTGTCTTAGGTTCGAATGGGGAAATGCGCAATCCCTTACAGTACGCAAGCTTCCCCAGGGCCTGGCAATAGTAATTGAGACTGAGCTCGTTTTTCTGGCCTTCGTTTATCAGATCCTTGAGCTCGCGGATTTCCCTGCCGTTGAGCCGGGGGGTCAATGCCCCCAAGAGATTTTTGATGTCTTTCTTGACTTCCTGCTCCTTCAGCTCCTTGGAGAAGCGGGCTGCCACGCCCAAGCCGGCCACCTGCGGATAAGCATGCAGATCGAGCCGTTGGGCCTGGGCCAGGCGAAGCAGCGCCTCGACATAGTCTTCAAATGCAGCCTCGTTGCCGGAATTCAGGGCCTGCCGCTTTTCCTGCAGATTCCTGAGATCTTCGGGATACCAGGACTCCTTCAGTGCATCCAGTTCGGATTGAATTATGGACAGAGAAGCCAAAGTGCGGCTACGCGAGTCCCCACACTTCTGATGGACAAGGAGATGTTCCCGATAGGCGGAGCTGTCTTCCACTCCGTAGAGTTTCGCCTCACCGGGATTGACCACAGCAAAGTACTCAGGTCCGGTAAACAAAGATTCGTTGAGGAAGAGTTGAGCCACCCGCTCCACTGCCTGGGGGGATGGATAATTGGAAAAAGCTTCTGTCGGACAATGCCCCTCCCCTCCTTCCAAAGCAACTGTCTTGATGCCGGAGGCCTCGCTGAGGAACTTGACCAGAGCCGCTATATGCGTCTGTGCCCCGGAGTGGGCATGGACATCCTGAACATAGAAGAGCATGCCCTTTGCCTGCACACCTTCAGGCTGCCAGACTTCGGCCACACGGCCCAAGCCGGGGGGAACTGCGAGTCCATTTGTTCCGGAATGCTTCTGGAAATGCTCACGCGGCGAAGAAACCAGGGGACGGGGAGACGCAGAAGACGCATCTGATCTGGCATTGAAAAGGCGCTTGCCTGCGGACAAACGCGCGTACTGTCCGGGAGCTGCGAGCACTTCATAGCCGGCCGGACAACTGGTCCACACGAGAGCATAGGAGAGCATAAATGCGATCGCCCGGACCCAGTTCATTCTGAGGAGATCATTTAACATCGGTTAACTACTTCATCCTATTACCGGTTAAGAGAATTAGCCTGCCGCCTATTAATATCTTATTAAACAGGTTAAGGACTGGATAAGACGGGTGTATATTTTTTGTAAGACCGTCTTTTTTTCGCATATTGGACGCTACTCAACTACCCTTCAAGCCGCACGTAATCAATTTCTACACTGCCTTGGATGGCGTTCTTGGCGGGATCCAAACGAAGGCCGAGCACTTCGCCCGACCAGGAGGGAAATCTGGACAAATCTACGGTCGCAACTTGCCAGGTACCGTCTGCCACAATGTGAAAGTCTTTCCATTGTCCTGCTTGCCCAAAGGAAGGATTCTGGCGGGTCTGCCACATGATTTGGGCCGTGTTGTCCGGGCTTGATATCCGGTACTTAATGACTGCCCGGTAACAAGACTTTGCGCTAATTACCTGTGGAGGAATGAGAGCCATCCAGGGATCGGAACCCGTGATCTCAGTCTGGAGCGTGCCGCCGCGCACCTGGGGAGTCGCCAGGGCATCACGCAAATCTCCCCATCCTTCTGTGTCGCCGTCTTGGTCGAATTCCCACTGATGAACTGAAACCGACGGCCCCGGCCCCAAGGCCAGCGTTGTGGCGACGGAGAACGGAAACAACCCTGCTGCAAGAAATAAACTCACCAATGTACGATGAATCACAGACTCAGTTCTTTCCTTGTGGCCAAGTTCACCCGGACACTTCACGAGCCATACTGCGCCGACTAAGCCTCGTGTTTTATCCCGGTTGAGGAAAGAATAGGGGAGAGCTGTATTAGGAACTTAACAGGAAGGTAAGGTATCTGTAAGCTCTGTGACGTTTCGCTCTTTGAGCACTACGATGTAGGCCGTGACAACTCTAAACGCCCATGCCGCCATGGTTGAGTATGCAGAACCTTTTAAGCCCCAGAGCGGAATCAACACCGCATTGCCGATGATACTGATCAGAATTCCAAACAGGCAACACATGAAAAAGATGCGCAAGAACCGTGTCGAGGCTCTACCGTCAATAATACCGGAAGGTATCGTGTGCATGACCTGAAAGAAGCCAATGATGATAAACAGATTCATTAGATACATCACATGATCAAACTTACCGCCGAAAAAGACATGCAGCAGAAGTCTGCCTCCCATCAGGTATATTCCCACAAGCACGGCGGCAACCAATCCGGCCTTGAGCGTATCGGACTTCAGGGATCTTGAGTGGCCTTTGGAATAATGGGGCATGAGCACAAACCAAAGCGCCATTGCGACCAATTCGAATCCCCGAGCCGCCGCGATTACGGCCGCATACCCCGCAAGCGCCTCGTATCCAAGCATCTTCGCAATAAAGAACTGATCCACCCTGCCCATGACAACAAAACAGAGGCTGATCAGAAAGAGCCATACACCGTCTTTTACACCTCCGGGAGGAAAAGGATCGGCCCCACATTCGATCTTTCCGGAAGCAAAGACGCCGAACAGAAGAGCGCTCAGGAACACTGCTGCATAAACCGATAGAATGACGGAAAACTGAGGTCTCCGGAGAACATAGAAGATGATGAGGACACCCAGGAAAAAGACAACCGGAGCGATTTTTGAAAGGATAACAGACGTGTTGTACTCTTCGTGCGCTCGCAGCACGGATGAATAATATTCAATACCGACGGCCGAGACGCAGGCAAGGTAGACAAAAGGGATTGCGCCACTAAGGCCGTAGTAGTGCCCGAGCCAAACGACTCCGAAGAGCCCGCACACTGCCGAAATCAATAGGCAGAGGCCCACGTACCTTCGCCAGTTGTACCTTTCGGGGCTGATCTTTCCGACATTACGGACAATCGCGATATTCTGCCCAAACACCAACAGGCTGGCAAGAACGATGACAATTGTGTGGATAAACTTGAATCTTCCGAACTCGTCTGCCGGCAGAGTCCGACCCAGGATAATAGTCGTCAAGAGCTCACAGACCGCGGCCGCTGTGAAGACAACAAAGACAAGTCCGATCTTCTTCTTTAGAGACATTGGGAGGATGTACTACAATCGGTCATAGATAATTCCCGGGACAGGATAACAGCGGTTACTCAAGACAACACCTATGAAGCTGGCACCCCGCGCCTTCAGAGGTTCCAAGGCGTTTTTGATGACCTGGCGCCGGGTTCTTCTCTCATTGACGACAACAACCACACCGTCCACCATCCCCGAGATGATGGCGGCGTCCTTAGCTTCTTTCAAGGGTGTCGAGTTGACCAAAACCAGATCATACTGCGAGACCGCCAGGTCGATCAGATTCTTCATGTTGGACTCAAGGAGTTCAACAGGGCTTAGCACCATGGATCCCGTCGCCAGCACATCCAGATTCTTGCTGAGATTCTTTACTCCCTTTTCCAACGGAGTCTTGCCCTCGAGCACATTCAACAAATCTCTCGTTTCCGCCAATTTCAGCAACTGCGGCAAAACCGGCTTGCGCAAATTGGCATCGATCAGCAGGATCCTCTTATGCAAATTCCCCGCAATGAATTCTCCAAAGTGGGAAATAATCTGAACGGCGCCTTCGTATGCCGTGGCTGAAGCGAACAGAACGGACTTGGCACCCTTCTCTCTGAGAACAAGATATAGCTCTTCCGAGAGGGAATAGTAATCATCCTTCTTGGGCTTTCTCCTCAGAGAACCGACATAATCCATTCCAAGAGTCGTTTCTGCCTCGGAGGGCGACCTGAACTTCTGGTCCGCGTATTCAAAGGCAAACCCCATCATCAAGCTTAAGAACAGACCCATGAAAAAGGCTAATAGGACGATTAATTTCCGCGAGATACCGGACGGCTTCAGGGGCACCTTCCCCTGCTCTATGACCTTGACGGAGGCGGGACCGATTGCGTCCATCGGAGAGAGTGGAGCCCCGTTAAGCCCCTGGCTCATCTTGTCGATGGCCTCTTTCAGCTGTATGACCGACTGATTCTTCTCTCCGTACTTGAGCTTCATTTCCGCAAATTGCTGTTCCAAATCAAATATGGCGAAGGAACGGCTCAACACGTTTGCTGTAATCGCAGCGGCCAATGGATTAAAGTCCCTTACCTCAATAAGGAAAAGATCCGTGTCCCGCACAGGCTCCACGTTAAGCCGCCTCCTGAGGTCCTCCATAGCCATTCTAAAGAGAAGCGCATTTCTTTGGTCTTCCGGCAAGCTGTCCAGCTTCTTTTCAACTCTCATCCTACGGAGATTCACAAGCGGCTTCTTCAGTACAGAACAAAATCTCTTCTCGTAATCAAAAGGCTTTTTTGCAAGGCCAAGCACGGATACGGTTCTTTCGATCACCGGATCCGAAGTCACGATTTCCGTTTGGGTCAGGGTAATCTGCGCACTTCGATAGCTGCTTATGCTGATGTCCGTGTAATACTCTGCCTGCGCCTGTTTTCTCCCCGAAATCAGCATTTTGACCTGGGATTCATAAACCGGAGTCTTCAATAAGGCTCCAAGCACGGCCATAACCATCACAGTGACGAACGTCGCGAAGATAACGCCCTTCTGGCGGAACACCACCCTCACATAATCCCGAACCGTCAATTCAATCGCAGCATTGTGTGCTTCCATGAAACTGTATTTCCTCTCCACTAAAACGCACTTTCCGAAACTACAACAACATCACCTGAGTGAAGCAAAGAATCGGCTTTTGAGTATCCGGAAATGACATCTTTAATGTTCACGCTCTTCGTGTCATACATTCCCAGCTTTTCGTTCATCCTCAACAGCTTGACATGGCTGGCGGACCCGAATTTTGTAAACCCACCAGCCATCGCAATCGCTGTCAAAGGCGTCGTCGTCTTACTCAGGGGATACATCCCGGGTCTGTTCACCTCACCATAGACAAAAAACTTGTCCACAGACACAACGATTGAATCGCCGGGGAGCACTTTCACATCCCGGTGAGCACCGCTTAAAATCGCAGTAATATCCGAATCAATAATCTGGAAATCTTCATTCGAGTCTCCTTGACGCAAAAGTTTTACACTACCGGTTGCGTCGGACTCGATAAAGCCGCCGCTGGCAGAGACAGCGTGCAGAAGTGTCATGTTCTCTTCAACCGGATAAGCGCCCGGGCGCACCACATCGCCGGACACAAAATACCTGTCGGCCGAAACCACCAGCGTGTCACCCGGATGTATTGCCATCTCTTGGCTGGTGCCATCCAGCATGGCTGAAACATTAGATTCCAGAATGTGGAACTCTTCTCCTTGGGTATTCGACCGCAACAATTTGATCCGGCCGGTCGCCCCCGACTGAACAAAACCTCCCGCCATAGCAATTGCTGTAAGGGGGGTAGTCGTTTTCTCCAACGGATACATGCCCGGGCGGTTGACTTCGCCATAAAGAAAGAACTTATCGACGCTCACAACGATGGTGTCGAAAGGCAACACGTATATATCCTGATGGGCTCCCTCCAAGATAGCGGTAATATCCGACTCCAGCACTTCGAACTCTTCCTTTGCTCCCTGCCGGCGCAAAAGCTTGATCCGGCCGGTTGCTCCGGACTCGACAAAACCCCCGGCGACTGTGATCGCATGCAATATGGACATATTCTCTTCAACCGGATAAGCGCCGGGCCGGGCGATTTGGCCATAGACAAAAAACCTGGCCACCGTCACTACTATTGAATCCCCGGACAGAACGTGCACGTCCTGATGGGCTCCCATCAGAATGTCCGAAATATCTGTTTCCAGAATCTCAACCTCACCTCCTTCGGGATGAGGACGCAGAAGCTTAACCTGTCCTTTCGAACCCGGGACGATGAGACCGCCGGCAACTGTAATTGCGTTGAGAAGCGGCATATGCTCCTCGGCCGGATATGCGCCTGGATGAACGACTTGACCATAAACCGTGAATTTCTTGCTCCGGGTTTGTCTCAGTGAGACGGACACAACAGGAAACTCGACATATCCATCCGCCAAACGCTTTTGGACCTCATCCTGAATAACCGGAAGAGTGCGTCCGTTAGCCTGAACATTCCCTATATAGGGAACCGTGATAGCTCCGTCAGGTGCCACCGCCACCGTCAGTGTGCTGCGGATCTCCTCCGGTTTTAGAATACTGATGTCCAGCAAATCATTGACACCGACCTCATACTCCCGCGCCCTTGATACTGTATCTTGGATGGGTGTAGCAGACATCGGCTCAAAATAACGGGCATCCGGGCTGGTTTGGCCATACCCATACCCGGGCGATACGGCCACCAAAGCCGCCGCCAAAATTAGTCCGACCGCTGCTCGAGCACTCCGGTCTTGCGTTCTAATTTGTTTCATCAGACTTCCCTCATTTTGCGCCGACACCAAAGATGACGGCGGGCACCGTGCGTGCCAGTATCTTAAAGTCGCTCCAAAACGACCAATGATCAATGTAGTGCAGATCCAGACGAGTCCATTCGTCGAAATCCCATATTTTATTACGCCCTTGAACCTGCCAAAGACATGTGATCCCCGGCCTCATGCTGAGCCGGCGCCTCTGCCAACTATCATACCGCTTCACTTCCTGGGGAAGAGGCGGCCTCGGTCCGACAATACTCATGTCACGCTTGAGCACATTCCAAAGCTGCGGCAATTCATCAATACTGGTCTTCCTCAACATCTTCCCCAGCGGCGTAATGCGGGGGTCGTTTTTCATTTTAAAGACGGGCCCGCTCATCTCATTATTCTCGGACAGCCGGGGCAATAATTCTTCTGCGTTCTCCACCATTGTCCTGAACTTATACAGAGTGAACGGCCTGCCCTTCAGGCCACACCGTGTCTGCTTGTGAAACACTGGCCCCTTGGATGTCATCTTAACGGCTACGGCAACAAAGATGAACAACGGCAGGAGCACAAGCAGCATCACGCCGGCCAGCAACACGTCGAAAACCTCCTTGACAAAAAGGTGCCAAACCTTCATCGGAGTTCTGTCCAGCGTAAGGAGCAAAAAACCGTCCAGGTCCGTGGGTCTGGCCTTGGCAAACTTCAGGTCAAACATATCCAAGGCGTGGTGTACTCTTATTCCCTCGGTTTCGCAAAAAGCAACGACCTCTTTGATCTTGTGATGCCAGCTTCGCGGCGCGACAAAGACAACTTCGTCAACAACCCTGTCGTGGACGATCTCCGGCACGTCCTTGAGAGTACCGATAACGCCGAAGCCGTGAACCCTTTTTCCGATCAAAGATCTATCCTCGTCAACGAGCCCCACGATTTTGAGACCCCACTCCGAATGCTCCACAAGCAGCTCCATGAACTGCTGAGCTCTTAACCCGGTCCCAACAATAAGGATATGCCTGAAATTGTATCCCCTCTTCCGGATAGACCTCAGGAACACCATCACGGCAATTCTCTCCAAGGACACCATCCCGGCGGTTGAGAGATAACCCAAAATGACAAAGACCCGGCTCAAATCCTGATATTTCAAAAGATACGCCGCAAATCCGCAAATCCCAATTGCAATAAATGCCGCAGACCATATCGCAAGCAGGATGTCCCCAACATGCTTTATCCTGAATGATTCATAAGCGCCCAAGAGATGCAGCAGCACCGCCCAGATCAAAAGGCAGGCCGGCAGAACCGGAGACAAACCTTCATAGGGATAAATCCATTGGAAGGCGACCAGCGCAAGGCTCAGATCACCCAACATTTCCAGCTTTTGGAAAAAGGCAAAATGCTCTTTTAGCATTTCTTAGAATTCTGAGCTTATCCCAAAAGAGAGAACATTCTTTTCATATTCTCTCGTTTCAACATTTGACATGCTCTGGGAATAGTTGTAGCTGACACTACCGGTCAGGTCCTTCCTGAGCTCGTAGTTCAAAGCCACGCCAGCCCCCACAAACTCGTCCTTCAGATCCAGTGAATCGTATTCCCCACGGGCATAAAACAGGGAGGCAGAACCTCTCAACTTCTTTAAAATCTGGCTGCCTATCTCTCCTGATACCCTCCAGGAATTAAAGACATCACTGGTGTAGGGATTTGTTGAATATCTCTGAGTGAAGGACAAACTTGCAGAGGTTCGATCCGTGATACGGTTACTGAGCATGACGGTCCACAATGGCTTTACAATAGACTCTCCGTTATAAGATTCGATCATATCCACCCCGGCAAACCCCTCGATACTCAGTTTTTCACTAAAGTTGTGTCTCTCTCCCAAACTCAGGGAATGGATGTTCGCATCCCCGCCCGGGTCCAGTGTTCTGTGCAAAAAGTCGTACTTGCCTAAAACCCTGTCTCTCGAGCTAAGGATATAGTCCGCTCCGAGGGTCACCCGGTGCACTTCGGAATCAAGCAGATCCGCCCTGTTTGTGGTATCGACATCATAGCCATACCCAAAGTTGAAGCGCCAATCACGGCTGAACTCTTTGAAATATGAAATATCAAAGCTATTCTTGTAGTAACTGTAGCGCCCTCCGACTCTTGCGAGTTGTTCGTCAAAGGCTGCGGGTTCATAGCTGTGGCTGAAGCGATCGGTAACCCGGATTGAATCATTTTTGGATAGCTGGTGCAGCAAATCGACCTTGGCGTGCTCCGAGGTATGGTCGTTGTCCGAATACCGCCAATACACCTCATGCGACAAGTCGGCACTGAGTGAGGCCTGGGTCCTTCCGTTCTCGTAGCTCAGGCGGACCTCCGGGCTCAGTCTTGTAACAAAATCCGATTGCGCATCCCGTTGAGCATAAGTGATGTTGTCGTCATAGACTTGGCTCGCCGAGGCGCTCACCTTGACATCGATCTCACCGGCATAAAGGGTTCCGGTGCCGGCAGAAGCAGCGGTCACGAGCAAACAAAGTATTGTTAAGCAGTCTCTTCTTTTCCACATGGCGTTAACTCCGGGCTTCATAGCGCATCCGCAGGTTCCCTGAGACGCACGCACCCCTCTGCGAGGGGCGCATGATCCGTGCTGTTTTTTAAAACTATATTTTAGAATAATCTCAGTCAGAGATTAAGTAAGAGCTGTGTAAGTTTTTGTGTCAGTATAACTTGTTTGATGGCAATTAGTTATACGACATATTCGGGGAAACGCCCAAGACCCGTATTGCTAGCCCGCAAAAGCCAGGGCCTTTTCCTTCATCTCGATCATAGGCCAATGATTGTTTGACCCGAGCATTCCTTCATAAAGCTCAAGAGTCCTTGCGGCAATCTGGCCCCAATCGTAGTCGCGGACGACCTGCTGAATCCTCTTGGCCCGGGGCCCGTCTCCAGCGGGAGCTTCATTGACAAACTGCTCCAATTTGCGAGTCATCACACCAATATCCCCAGGTCTGAAGTACCGGTCATTTTCCAAACCCACCTCGCGATTGGCCGGGATGTCGGAGACCAGACATGAAGAACCGTAGCTCAGAGCCTCCAGAAGCGTGATGGGCAGGCCCTCATGGTAGGACGGCAGCACAAAAAGGCCTGCATGGCTGTAAAGCTCCTGAAGCGGCTTCCCGGTCTGAAACCCGGTCATGACAACGCCGGAAATGCGGCTGCTTTTCTTCTTGAGCTGCCTGCTGTATTCATCCTCATGGTCCGCGTCACCCACGATCACCAGCTTCTTTCGAAGCACCCGGCTCTGCCCGGCCGTGGCAAAGCGCTCAAAACTTTCAATGAGTTCGTCGAAACCCTTTTCCGGAACAAGGCGTCCGACCGCAAGAATATACTCTCCCCGCTCAAGATCGTACTTCTTGAGAACCTCTTCCTCATGGGCGGGCTCTGAAACAACCACACCGTTTGGAATAACGGCCAAGTCCCGCCCGAATCTTGCGCGAACGGAGCAGCCGATTGCCTGAGAAACAGCAATGACTTGGTTAGAGCAGGTAACTCCAAGTCTTTCTCCCAGCCTCAGTATTGTCTTCGCAAACCAGTTCCATTTCTTTCGCTCATAATCAGGGCCGTGGTGAGTCATCACGACCTTCATACCCAGAAGTCGCGCCAAGGGAACAAAAAGCGACGGGCCGATGGCATGTACATGCAAGATCTTCGCCTTGAGCTGCTTCGCCTTCAAAACCCCCAGGAGGGTGTGGATCGGCGCTTCCATAAACTTATGCTTAGGACAATCGACCGGCAAAACCTGGACTCCGCGGTACACATACGGGGTCCCGCCCGTGTAAGGAGACCGGCTGATCACAGTAATGTCGCAGCCAAGGGCTGCCAGCCGCGTATAGAGCTCTTCGCAGTGTCTTTCTACCCCGCCCTGGACATCCGGAAATCCTCGAGTTCCCACAACGACTATCTTCATCGGTTGACATACTCCTTTTGGGTATAGTGAGGATCCGTCGCTTTCTGGAGCCGGGATCTATAGCTCTTATCCAGAAAGGATTGCCTCTGAACCTGCGGAGCGCTCCTGACATCTTCATAGTTGATGTACCGGTCAAAGGCGATATCCATTCCTAAGGCTGTTTTGATTTTATTTTCAAGAACCCACCTCAATGGCTCGAGTTTCGGAAAGGCGGGGAAGGCATTCGAACGCATCGCAGTCCGGGCAGTGGTCACCATCCAACAGTTTTGCCGGCAATCAGCAACCAAGGCGCGGCTTTGCCGGGCTGCGGGGCTCGAAATGATCTCAGTCCAGCTCTGCTCCTTCAAATTCCCCATCGGCAAATCAGTGCGCACATTGCAGGCCCACACATCGGACCAGGGATCAATGAAGGCAAAATCCTTGCCGGCAGTACACTTAATCAAACGGTCCTGCCCTAAAATGTTTTTTATCAATCCCAGATTTAAATAGCCGCGGAACCAGCTCTTGACGCTATTCGTCCTGAGCATGGCTGTAATCAATTTCTCAACTTCTTTCGCGGCTTTTAACCGGTCATAGAAATGATTGTCGTTCTTGTGAAACTGCCAAGCGTTATGCAATGAAGATGTGGATAACTCCACGCCCAGTTTTCCGGCAAGGTCGTGCACCCAAGTAAGCTGCGGGGCATTTTCGTCCTGAATCACGAGGGCAAAGCCCAGATCAGTGCCTCCGAGCTCTTTCAGCATCTGAAGACCCTTGACCTTTATCTGAAATCCGTCCGATTCCCCGCGAATGCAGTTGTTTGTGAGCTCGTCACCTTCGAGGGAGAAACGCACCTTGGTGTTGGGATACTTCCTGATGATCGGGGCCAGGCGCTCCGGATAAAGTCCATTGGAGCTAATCTCAGTGATCCGCGCCTTGGAGTGCAGAAGATCAACAAGCTGCGGAAGGTCCTTGCGCAAGGTCGGCTCCCCACCGGAGATATTCAGATTGTCAAAGCCGCCCGGCAACTTGGAAAGCGTGGCCAGGGAAACCTCCTCCTGGGGATGAGATGGATTCTGCCAGATGTAGCACATTTGGCACTTGGAATTGCAGCGATAGGTTGAAATGACTGTTAAGTCCACGATACCCCTCTCCGAAGCCCTTTTTCAGTGCTTATAACCTAACAATCGACTGTAACGTCCATGTGGGACTAATGTAAGGGATTTATGAGGAAAGATGGATCCGTAAGTAACTGATATTTCACACGTTATAAACGACCTTGCTCCGGACCGGCTCTTGAATCTTCAAACCTAGGGACAGGTCTCGCCTACCCCTTTCACATCAACTCGTGCCAGAACCCGTCGGAGGACTAGATGCTGGCTGGCGGGCTTCTTCTGGGGGGCCTCTGGCGCAGGAAAAGCAGTTAAACCCTGTCTTAGCAAATTGTGGCGGGGTATAAGGCAGGACAAAACAGCCTACCGGGCTTTGGACACTCGCTCAACCTGTTCAAGGTACTCCTGCACATCATCCCGGGGATCAAGGAACTGAGCCCTGCGCAGTAGCGGTAAGGCTTCGCTGTATTTGCCGTTTCGGACCAACAGCTGAGCGTGCCGCACTTTGGCATCCGCTTCATATCCCTCGATGCTGGCGGCCCGCTCAAAATAAAAAGCAGCCTTTTCAGGCTCCCCCGCGCGGCCGCTGTGCTGCCCCAGCAAGATCAAGGCTTCCCCGTCAAGAGGATCGATCTCGACAATCTGCTCGAGAACACGGGCTTCCTCTTCACCGGCACCCTCTGCGACAGCCAGACGGGCACGAAGTTTCAGCACATCTTTTTTTTCAGCGGGGTCCATCTGATCCCCGCGAAGTTGCTCAATTTTTTCAACCAACTGTTTGGTTTCACTCAGGGCTCCACGAGCAGCCAGCACCTTAGCCGCCCGGATGCCGCGTTCCGCGCTGCCGCCCGGGTCCTTCTGCATGGCCCGGATGTAAGAATCCACAGCCATTTCGTAAAGCTCTTGGTTGATGTAGATATCCCCGAGCATATTGAGGCTGTCTTTGGTGGATCTGCCTAAGCGGTCCACGAACTCGTAGTTCTCGGCTGCTTTGAGAGCTTGACCAAGTCCAACATAAGCATTGGCCTGCAAGAGCCAGAGATCCGCGCGATCGGGGTCCTCCGCTATTAACTGAGCACAGAGAGCAACAGCCTGCGAATAGCTCTCCTGCTTGAACAGGCTGCGAGCCAACCCCATCTTCCAGTCCATCGTTTCCGGATCCACCAAAACCGCCATCCGGTAAGCCGTCTCGGCAGAAAGGTAATTCCCTACGGAGGAATGCGCAAAACCCAAAAGGCCATAGGTGAGCGCATCGCCGCCACCCAGTTCGACCACACGCGTAAGTGCCGGCAAAGCCTTCTCAAATTCGTTCTGGCGCACGTAGATCAAACCCAGGTTGCGCCAAGCGCGCAGGAATTTCGGATACTTGTCCACGGCCACTTCATAGGCTTCGGCGGACTGCTCGAGCTTCTCTTGCCGGAAATAGAGATTCGCTAGAGTAAAGTCATACACCGCACTCACTGCTTCGCCCCGGTTCTTCTCTAAAACCCGGGCAGCTTCATCCAATTTGTCTGAAGAAATGAGCTCCAGGACTTCCTGCATTTGGTCGCGCTCCGAGGTAGTGACAAGTGGTTCAATATCGGTCTCCGCGATGTAGCTCTCGGTAAACTGCTTTTGAAAGGCAGGACTATTCCATATCTGCAGTTCCCACGGACTCAAGCGTGTCCGTTCTGAAGACTCCAAAGCGGCATTTGCAGTCTGTGCGGAGTCACACAAAACAATAGCAACCAAGATCAGGAACAAAAACTGTTTCATACCTGCTATCCTTTCGGAAAGGTGATGGGCACACGCATACGGAACCGCACTGCCTCCCCCTTCCTCTTGCCCGGCTCAAAGCGCCACTGCTTGACAGCGACTAATGCCGGTTTCTCAAATACAGGGTCCGTTGATTTCTGAATGATAGGGTTCTCCACGCGCCCGGACTTACTGACCACAAACACTACATAGACAGTGCCGGGAGCCTTCTTTCGAACCTTCTCATCCAGTATCGGGCCCGGCTGATACGTCACCCTGGGCTTCTGGTCCAAGTCGGCAAGCGAAAAAAGGGCATCCAGGCTGCTGTCCTCAGCGCCTACGGTCTTAAGCTTTACCGCGAAATCACCGGCCATCCATCCGTCCCCGAATCCTGGATTCAGAGCCAGTTCCAGCTGATTGAGATCCAAAGGAGGGGCTTCCTCCGACAGCTCCGGGGGTTGCTCCTCCGGCTCCGGCTCCTCCTCCGGCTCCTCTTCCGGCGGCGGAGGTGGCGGAGGCACATTGGCAGTGTTCACCTCTTGAACCATCAGATTTGTGGCCGGCGGCTTGCTGATGGTCTGCATAAACGGCAGCACAAGAAAGAAAATCAAGGTCAAACAGACCGCACCGGAGATAACCAATAAATGGTGGCGGACCTGCTTGAATAACGAAGCCTGCATTCCCCTTCTCATGGCGTCAACATTTAACCTTTGGGTTGGCTCGTGGCCACAGATACTTTGGTTGCCCCGGCCAACTTAGCTTCATCAATAATGCGCACCAGCAACCCGGACTGGGCAGCACTATCCGCCTGGATAATCACCGGGATGTCCTCCTTCTGAAGCATCCGCTTCACAAGCGGCTGGACACCACTAATGCCTATTTCACGCCCCCCGTAAACAACCTCCCCCTTATCGGTTAAGGCAACAAGGATGCTCGATTTTTCCAAACGCACAGCCGAAGCGGCCTGGGGTTTATCCACCTGGACCCCGGTCTCTTCAACAAAGGTTGTCGTCACGATAAAGAAAATGAGCAGAATAAACACACAGTCGATCAAGGGAGAGATGTCGATTCCTTCTCCGTTGCCATCTTCTGCCATGTATTGACGGAATCTACCCATGAGCGAGCTTCTCCTGTTTTCGCAGTTTCTTGTAAAGCTTCTGAGTGCAAATGGTTTCCAGGTGGGTCAAAAAACTTTTATACCTTTCGTGTTGACGGGCCAGTTGATACTGGAAGAACAAACCCGGCAACGCAATGATCAATCCGGTTTCTGTAGTAACCAATGCTTCGGAAATTCCTCCGGCGACAAGCGCCATTGTTTTGTCCCCGCCGGAACCCGTGGCCAAAGCACCAAAGGTGGCAAGCATGCCGGTGACAGTCCCCAGTAAACCCAACAAAGGTGCTGCCGTCACACAAATATGCATGACGCGCAGGTCTCTTTCGAATGGGACAATCTCGGTGGTGCGCAAC
Organism: Candidatus Omnitrophota bacterium; assembly: GCA_016929445.1. NCBI lineage: Bacteria > Pseudomonadati > Candidatus Omnitrophota > Candidatus Omnitrophota bacterium. The sequence continues at coordinate 8,117 of JAFGIU010000035.1, read as the reverse complement.
TCTTCAAAATAGATTGCTGTTTCCTTCAGGGAGTTGCCACCGCTTGCAAAATCGAGTAATTCGCCGATCGGCCCTCTGCGTGCTTCGGGATGATTGATCCAGTGCCTCCAGACCCTTTCCGGCACAGTCCGGAAACCCTTTTCATTTAATTTGAGAAACACATGCATTCCCAGGCCAAACAGCACAAAGGCGTTGACAGCCAGTGCCACCATGCCCCACCCGCCTGAAATCCAAATAGAAACTGCTTGCTCCCACAAGGAAACAGCGTACTGGGTCATTTCGTTCCTCTTGGAGAATCCGGGGCATCTGTTTTCACCTGCACAAGGTCTGGAAGATCCGGAGTCTTGCTGACTTGATTGATGAAAGCCACCGCAGCCTTTTCCATCTCATCGATGACTCCGCGCGCTCTCCGGGAAAGGTAGGCATGCAACAAGAGAGAGGGAATCGCCACAATCAGACCGAATTTCGTGGTAATCAAGGCTTCTGAAATCCCTCCGGAAAGCATTTTCACATCTCCCGAACCGAAAACCGTAATGAGCTTAAAGGTATTGATGATTCCGGTAACTGTCCCCAACAAACCCAGCAGAGGCGCAGAGGAAGCACTAATCGCGATAAAGGGTAAAAAACTCTGAAGCCTCAAACGCGTGGCCAGGATCGTCTCGTACATGACCTCTTCAATGAGTTCGTGCGGTTCCTTGAGGTGCTCCACACCCACCGCTAACATCTTGCCGGCCGGACCCTTGATTGCCACGGCCGCTTCCATCGCGGCTTGTCGATCACGCGCTCCAACCGCGTTAAGAACAGCGCTGATCTGCTTGTGGGATGGGATCCGCAGAAAGGCAAGGACAACCCACTTGTACAACGCCACAAACAAAGCAACCCCTGCCAGCAAGAAGATCGGGACCATTACAGGGCCGCCCTTTTGGATATGCTCCCAAAACGATTCGTTCGTGGCCTCAATCTTATGGGCATTCCCCAGAGTCGGATCCAGGGGGAATAGACCCCTGGAGTCTTTGACGACTCCGGCCGCTGCCTCCCGGTCTTCAAGGTTTTGGAACCCTATCACTGCGGGCTCCAGGGACCCAAGGCGCTGTTCCGCGGTTCCGACATCTTCCCCGTCCCGGGACCGGAAAAGTCCCGCAGGCCCGATCAGAACAAAAGCTCCCTGTTTCACAAGGCCCCTGGTGTTCACGGCCGTCCCCTCAAAGCGGGTTCCCCCCAACGCATCGTGCAAACGTTCGAGCGAAACCGAAACCAAAGCGGTTTGAGCTTGGTAGACTTCTTCCGCGGAGAGATTGGTGTTCTCCGGCGCCAGCTTGGCGGTCTCTAGGAAATCTTGATAGCGTTGAAGTTCGGCAATATGAAGCCGCGATTCAAAGTTGCGGATGTATTCGCTCAAGAGATTTGACAAATAGGTGGATTCTTCCTGGCGCGATTTGATTTCGTTACGCAAATTACTCAAATCCAAAGTGCGGCTATCCAGCAACCGGGATGTCTTCTTGTAATCCAGCCGTATCTCCACCAGTTCGCTCTCGAGGTCGCTGAGCTTACGACTCAAGGGTATCATTTCGCGCGCGATCACAGCGCGCAACTCACTTAGTTCGTCCAGACTCTGCTCCAGCTGCTTGTCCACTTTGACGGCCGCTTCAGTAAAGGAGCTGTCCTCAGATCCCGTTGATCCCTGGGCACGGCCGGAACCGGACCCTGCCAGCAGAAACATCATTAGGAGAAGAAGAATGTATTTTTTGTTCATGGTATTTATCTTTCCCCTGTTACTTAATCTCGACCGGCAGTTTCACAAAGTCCGCCACTTTTTCGTTTTTCAGAATCGAAATCGTATCGAAGATCTCCGCTGCGAATTCGTTTGCAGGTGTCCATATCCAACCCTCAGCAGAGGACTTTCCGGTCCCCCCGACCTCTCCATTGTTACCGGCGTAATAGCCCTGGCCTATGCCCACGTACAAGGCCGTGACCTCGGCAGAAGTCCCATCGGGCAAGGCCCTCACTTCGCTTGTCAATGTGATTTCCCGGTTGAACTTGCCCACCTCGTTCAGAACACCGATCACATTCTGGAAACGCTCCCCCAACCCGAGCTTAGTCCCCTTGGGATCCTCCGGAAAACGCTGGCTTAAAGGTTTCACGCGCTCACGGATGGGGTCCGGTAATTTCTTCAGGAGCGCTTTGGTTTGACTTTCCAACTCCACCAGCGTTGCGCTCACGGATACGGCGGCCTCTTTGAGCTTTTCATTCTCCTCCAGCAGACCACCGCGCTTCTTGTCGGCCTCTGTAATGCTCTCTTCAGCCTCCGCGATCTTCTCGCGCAGGGATTCAATTTCCCGTTGCACCAGTTCGATCCGTTCTTGCACCAGCTCCCGCCCCACTTCAAAGTCCTTCCTTTCTTGCGAAAGGATACGCCGTGTCTCCACCCATTTTTCTAATGCCGTCCGCGCAATCTCAACGCGCTCGCCATTCGATGTTTGGCTGTTATTGGCCGCGCCGTCGCTTGTCAGGGCAAATGCCGGAACACTTGCGAAGCACAGCACACAGACCGCCCAAGTCAGCAATTGGTTTGTCGGAATCACCTTTTTCATCCTTCAGTTATCCTGTTTGTGTATTCTCACTGTTCGACCCTATTACCATTTCCCGCTTAGACTCAACGTGTAGTCGATACCCTTTTGATAGGAGGTCTTCACCTTATCCTCACTCAGGACTTCGGCACGGTAAATTGTCTGAATCAGCGGATCCAAGAGGTTCTTGGCCTGGAAGACAAGCTCAAAATCCTCCCCGATCTTCTGTGACAAATTGAAGTTGAGCGTGCCGTATTCCTTTTCGTATACATTCGGGATGAATTTGCCGCTAGACTGCCCCGCGCCCGCAATCAACGTATCTCCTCTAACGGTGTAAAACAGGCCGATTTCCGTACCAAAGCGCTCCAAGTCATAGGTCAGGAAAAGGTTGTAAAGATGTTGCGGAGCATTCGACATCTCGCGGCTAATCATGGATACTCCGAAATCTCTTTCCAAATCGCCGGATTCAACTGTAGGCAAAATGACTTGAGACTGAATAAAGGTGGCATTGCCTCCAATTGATATACCATCCAGGAATTCCCAGAAACGCCCAAGCTGAGTTCGTACTTCGAACTCCCAACCGCTCAACTTCCCCTTCGGATAGTTCACAGGCGTTGTAAAACCAAAGGAAGCGTTTCTCTTCTGCACATACTCGATCGCATCCACAACATCCTTCTTAAACCATGACAGGGAAACCAATCCCCCCGGATAGGGCGTATAATCCAGACGCAAGTCGTAGTTCTCCAAGGAGCTCATGCCCAATTCGGGGTTTCCAATAAAGACATCGGCACCCAGAAACTCCTGTTGCTGAATCGGGGTAAGTTCTTTAAAAGTTTGGCGCGCTACGGTTTCTGTGTATGATCCCCTGAATTTGAAGTTTTCGAGAGGCTTAAAGCGGATCCAGGGAAGGAAGTCAGCGCCCGGTGCAAACTCGAAGCCAATCGAAGGCAGTTCGTCGACCTGCTTAAAGGACACATCAGCATCCCCTTCATTGAGAACCGTATCCGCGGTTTCACCCGGCGGCACCCAACGCACCTCCGACTCCGCTTCATTCTCAATACTCAGCTGGGTGCTCTCGTAGCGAATCCCCCCGGTCAGCTTGAAGAATGAGGTCAGGGGCACATCAGCCATCCAATACCAGGCCGTGATTTCCTGCTCTCCCTTGTAGTCCACATCGATATCCGCCGCTTTAACTTCATGTTCTTCGGATGGAAAGACCGCACTCCACAAATCCTCGTAGCCTGCCTCATAATTAGCCGCGTTGTCCTCAAGATTGCTAAAGGAGTCCTGGTCGTAACTGCGATCCACCCTGTCCTGGAACATCCCGAGCTTTATGTAGCCCGGATCCTCGGTCCACTGCTCAAACGGCACTTTCAGATTGAAGATAAATTGATTGCTGTCCTCGGCAATTTCTTTCCAGATTCTTTGAAGATTTCCCATGGTGAAATTGGCAGCCGGCTTGAGAATACGATGTTGCTCCGGCTTGCCCGGTATGATCATGGGCCCAAATCCGATATCGATAATTTCGTCCGGCACTTCCGGCCACCACAGGCTGCCGAACTGAACCTTGTTCGGCTGATACAGCTCGGAGGAGCTCAGAGCCAGGGTCCAATCGAACTCAGGCGGCAGAATCGTAAAGTAACTGTGAAATTCGATATCCGGAAAGAAGGGAGTGACATGGTCCCCGCTGAGCTGCATGGTTGTGGTCGTTCGCTCCGTGTATTCCAATGTTTCCGTTCTGAGATAGGGGGCTGCATCGGGAAAATCATGCCCCGGCGAATCAGGGTCTGAAGGGTCATGGCCGGGAAAGAACACCTCCTTGCCCCGGGTATCTTCGGAAAGCAAAGCCGTGTCCTCGGCAACCCGGGTAACCATGTAAAGGAAATCCACAGATTGTTGTTCATACTCCGCCCCCACCTTGATCAAGGTACCCCACTGCACCTCTTCGGTACCTTTCTGCTGATCAAATAGGGCTGTCTTGAAATCGTCAATTCCCCCATTCTGATTCTTCTGGGGCGTCATTTCACCAATGCTGGGATCCTCCACCCAAAGAGAATTGTCGATTCCGTTCGAGTAATAGGAATTCATCCGCTTGTAATAAGCGTTGGCAAACCCTCCGACTTTGGCGTCAAATGGAATCTCTCGCTTTCCTCCTACGGTCACAGACATGTCGAAATTTGGTGGGGCATCGGCCCGGCTTACACCAACCGCGCCCAGAAAACTGCCATCCAGCTCCCGCCGTCCATCATCCGTTCCGAGAAAACCCACGCCCCCGCCCTTGTAGGTGAGGTAATCGTTATTTCCAGTTGTCTGAGTGTTGTAACCGGCTTTAACCCTAGCCTTGACCTGGTCTTCCTCGGGAATCGACTTGAGTACGAGATTGACGGCTCCGCCGGAGGCATCGCCCTGTTGATCGGGTGTAAAGGTCTTGCTGACTTGAATGCTCTCGATCACTGCCGAGGGAAACTGATCCAACTGAACGGCGCGTTTGTCCGGATCTGCGGTAGGAAGACGCACGGAGTTCATCTGGGAATTCACGTACCGATCGGGCAGCCCTCGTATCACGGCAAATTTTCCGTCTTGCACAGTGGCGCCCGACACGAGCTTCAGGGCGCTTGCCGCATCACCGGCCCCTGCCTGGCTCATGAGGTCCGCACTAATGGAATCCATCAGTGCCGGGCTCTCGATGCGCAGTTGGAGCAAACCTGCTTCAGTTCCCCCGCCGATTTGGAGGTCCTGAACAACGAATTCCTCCATATCCGTAAATTCACCGGATAGTGCGGCATCCACATCTGTCATTTGGGCCGGAGATACCACGACATTGGCCTGAACTTGCCTTGTGTAGCCATCTTTGGAGAAAACCAATGTGTATTTTCCCGGAGGCACCTCCTTGAATACGAAGTTGCCCTCATCGGTCCCGACAATCTTCTCGCCGGTTTCCGCAATGGAAATTTCCACAGCAGCCAAAGGCACATCGAAATCTCTATCAAGTACCGTTCCGCGAATCGAACCCATCATTTGGGCGGAAGCAGCAGAAACAAGAAACAACGTCCCGGTAAAGGCAACCCAGAAAGCAACCCTATTCCCCGCCCGCAGCAACGTTTCTATTACCAATCCCGCTCTCACCGATGCTCTCCGTCAACTCTATGGCACTGTTTTGAACCGCAGCTTTCTGAGAAGGTGTCAGATTTCTTCCAATGATGTCATACCGTTCCTGAGCCGCAGCATTGCCGTTGGAAGCCCCAAGGCTGTACCAGATGCCGGCAGCCACCGGATCCTGGGAAGTTCCGCGCCCGTATTCATACATCATGCCCAATCGATACTGCGCTTCGGCCACCCCCTGCTTAGCGGCACGCCGCAACCACTTAAACGCCAATTCAGGTTCCTGAGAAACACCCTGCCCCTTCATGTACATCAGTCCGAGGTTGTGCTGCGCCGTTGCTTCCCCCTGGTCCGCGGCAAGCTTGAGCCATCTAAAAGCCTCCCCATACTCCTGCGGAACTCCCTCTCCCTTGATGTACATAAGGCCCAGCTTGCTTTGCGCCACGGCTACCCCCTGGTTCGCGGCAAGGCCCAACCACTTCGCGGCCTGCTCATAGTCCTGAGCGAGACCTTCCCCTCTGGAGTACATCCAGCCCAGGAGGAACCGGGCTTCCGCCACTCCCTGTTCCGCCGCAAGCCGGCACCACTTCTGTGCTTCCAGAAAATCAGGCTGCCGGCCATCACCCAGGTAATACATCAAGCTCAGGTTGTTCTGAGCAAAGGCGTAGGCTTGTTCCGCAGCGCGCTTGTACCACTCGCCTGCTTCATCCAGATCCTGGGGGACACCTTGGCCTCCGTAATACAACCATCCCAGCAGGAACTGGGCCTCGGCGTCTCCTTCTTTAGCAAAACTCTCTACTTCTTCAAGATTTTTAGGTGATCTTTCCGCACTCCACCCAGGTGCCGAAGCAAGAATTGTCAGTAGCAGAACGATGGCATAGAGGATAAAACCAAAACGTATTACCACGGCTCTCCAAGGCTTCCCTTAATTTCTCGAATCCGCATCCACAGTTCCTCGTCAGGAGCGACGCCATGCAAGGCCATTGAGACACAAGTGGCGGACAAGTCCTCTGCTTGCGGTCTGGAATTCGGGTTTTCAATCCCCGATTCAAGGGCTCTCTTGTAAACCGTCAATGCCGCTGATGTTTCACCAATAGCCTGATAGGCCTCTGCAAGCGGCCGGAGCGCCCCGGCTTTATAAATATTCACAATGCGATGTTCTTCGGAATCGTAGTAAACCAGGAGGGCATCCATATCGCTCTTGGCATTTTCAGTGTCGCCCGCCCGGAAGCGCAACTCAGCAATCCTGGATATCAGCTCCATGCGCTTTTCCGGAGGCCATTCCACCCCTTCCACTAACTGCTGAGCCTCGTTGACAAACCCGAATGCTTGCGACAAATCCGAGTGCTTAAGCGCTGCATCAGTCAAAACCATTAGGAGTTCGATACGCACAAAAAGCGGCATTTTTCCCCAAGACTCCCTTATTAACTTCTCTGCCTGCCCTCGTTGCTCTGTGTTCTTATAGAAACGGTCGAAAAGAACAGCGCAAGAATGCAGCGCATTCCGCGTAATGTCAAAATTCCCTTTGGAAATCAGGTCCCGCAGTCCATCCATTTGCGGTTCAAAGTCCTCCTCTTGCGCAATGCTGGCCATGGTTCCTGCAACCTTCCCCATTTCCGCGAACTCTACGCCCTCTTCGTATTCCTCTGCCTGGCTGCTCTGGCCGAGAAGAGCATGTGCCTGAGCGACCTTGACGCGGATACGATCCCGTCGCCAGTCTTCGGCGCTCTCAGACACTTCTTCCGCAAGATCCAGGTACTGCCGCGCTGCATCGCCACTCCCGTGTTGTGCGAAGTAACGAGCCAAATCGCCGTAACCCAAACCCTTGCGCCAATTCCCTATTTGTTCGATATACTCGAGCGCCTGCTGAGGCTGGTCAAGCGCTAAACTTGCGGCAGCCACGGCCTCCTGGGCCCGGGAACGGTCTTTGATGTGAGGTTTCGTGGGAATGGCTGAGGCCGTTTCAAAAGCAATTTCCAGGAGTTCTGCCTGGAACTCCGCCGACTCCTGCTTTGCCGCACAAGCCTGTTGAACGCAGAAGACGAGCGGCAGAAAAATGGCGGAAATGATAACGCGTTGAACGGACCGGACTTTCATATTCATTTTTTGCTCATTCTTTCTGGTAACGTATTTGATGGCAGCGGCGAAGCGCCGCTGCCATCAAATCGTCTCTTGCACAATCCGGATACCTGATGCGTAAAGATGCTTACTGGGCAATAATTCTGTACAGCTTGCTGGCATCGAATCCGGCAACATCCGTCAAGGAAATCGGACTACCATCACCCACGATCGTATCCACAGGGGTCCAGTTAATACCATCCTCTGAGGACTCCAGGGAGTAAACCTCACCTGCTACCGTCGGGAAGGACAGCGAGGCGGAAAGAACCACATCCACACCCGCCGGATCCGTGGCATTGCCCGTTGTCACAGTCAATCCAAAAGCATCCG
>JAFGIU010000034.1 GCA_016929445.1 Candidatus Omnitrophota bacterium | reverse complement strand
GGGTCAATGACTCGGTCAAGGAGGCCACGGAATTGGGGAGATTGGCGGCCGGTTTGGGGGCCCGCGTGAATCTGATCGCGATGAATCCGGTTCAGGAGAGCCGCTACGGCGCGCCTGGAGAGGGGGTGGTTCTCGAATTCCAGGAGCGGGTTAGGAAGCAGGGGGCGATTGTGAACCTGCGCCGTCCCCGGGGGACTGAGGTTACGGCGGCCTGCGGCCAACTGCGCTTAACCCGAACGGCCGGCTGAGGATTTTCCCGGTTCATTCTTCTAAAGTTGTCATTATGATGAAGATTATGGAGTGACAAGAAGGATTTCGTAAAATATAATTTACCGGGGAGTTACACTGTTAATGAAACGGACCAAGGGGGCAGGAATGGCAAAGCGTACAACCGCGCGTGCCACTATGAAGAAAACCGTGACCGGAGCGAAACAGCGTGCTTCGCGATTAAGCATGGCCATGGACAAGAAAGGGCTGGAGCAAAAGACTCGGGTTGATTTGTTGGCAATCGCGACCCAGGCAGGTGTTGTGGGCCGTTCTAAGATGACCAAGGCTCAGCTCGTGGATGCGCTCCTCAAGAATTCGCATTCTTCCAAGCCTCAGACGAGCACTGCCCCTGCGCTCAAGACATCGACTCAGGCTGCCAAGTCCAAGGCAAGCACGACCCGCACGGTCAGTCGTAGCGTCTCTGCCAAGAAGACGACGACAAAGGGGGGAGTAGTGAAAAAGTCCAAGGCTTCTTCAAAGCCAAAACCCGCAGTCAAACCCCGGCCCGCAGTCAACGAGCGTCCCGAACCCAAGCAATCGGTTGAGTCCGTAACGCCCCCTCGAGAGGTTTCTCAGCGCTCTCAAGAACCTCCGCTGATTTCTACGGCCTACTTGATGGGCCAGATTCCATCCGAGGCGATCGGCAGTTCCCCGAGGACTGATCTCAGTGATTGGGAAAGCCTGCCCCCGCGCTACGGGGATCATCGGATTGTATTGATGGTGAGAGACCCTTGGTGGCTTTACACCTATTGGGAGGTTCGTCCCGAAGAACGTGAACAGTTGGTTTCCAAGATGCTTAGCCAGGGGGATCCTCCCCGGTCTTCGGTCTTGCGCATCTATGACGTGACCGGTGTGAATTTCACTGGTTCCAATGCGAATCGTTATTTTGATCTTCACGTGGATGAATCCGCTGAGAATTGGTATGTGGATGTGGGCGAGCCGGGCCGTTCTTTTTTGGTTGAGTTGGGACTCTTGGGCGTGAACGGGGGGTTTTATCCGCTCGTGCGCTCCAACCGGGTCTCCACACCCAGCTTCGGGCCTTCGGATAAGGTGGATGAGGAGTGGATGTGTTTAGAGGAAGACTACTGGAGATTGTTGGGTGCTGCCGGCGGTTTTCCCAGGGCCAATTCCTCGATGGAACTGCAACAGCTCCTTCGTGAAAGACTGCAGGAGATTTTGAGTTCGGAGTCTTTGTTTAGTGAGATGCCCTCCGGCCGTCCGGTAGGCATAAGGGTCGATCGCCGAAGGCAGTTTTCGTTTTGGGTCAAAGCAGAGTGGATTCTCTATGGAGGTACGGAGCCGGATGCCGAGGTCCTGGTGAACGGCGAAAGAGTGCCGCTGCGCAGTGACGGTACCTTTACCTTCCGTTTTGCTTTGCCTGAAGGAGAACATCGTGTGCCTGTGACGGCCACGTCCTCGGACCGAGTGGAAACCCGTGGTGTGACCTGCCAGGTCGATCACCAAATGAAGGATCGTTTCTAAGAGATGAGATCAGAACCCACCGGCTATTTATCCTTGGTCTTGCATGCGCATCTGCCCTATGTGCGCCATCCTGAACACGAGCATTTTCTCGAAGAGGACTGGCTTTACGAAGCCATTACAGAGACCTATATCCCGTTGCTTTGGGTGATGGAGCGTTTGTGTCATGACGGAATTGATTACCGTTTGACCATGTCGTTGACGCCCACCTTGATCTCCATGCTCAAAGACGACTTGTTGCAGCAGCGTTATGTGCGGCATATTGAACGCTTGATTGAGCTGGCGCGATTGGAGACCGAGCGCACGCGTTTTGAGCCCACCTTCCAGCGCTTGGCGCACATGTACTTGCATCGCTTTGAGCGTGCCCGTCAAACCTATGTGGAGCAATATGGTTGTGATTTGGTTGAAGGCTTCCGCAGGCAGCAAGATTCAGGAAAGCTGGAGATCATCACTTGCGCCGCCACACATGGGTATTTGCCCAATATGCTCCAGCGTGCTTCCGTACGCGCCCAAATCAGTACGGGTGTGCAGGTCTATGAGTCTGCTTTAGGACGCGCGCCGCGCGGGATTTGGTTGCCGGAGTGCGGATACAATCCCGGCGATGAAGAGGTTCTGAAAGAGTTTGGTATTCGCTACTTCTTTACCGACACCCACGGGATCATGTTCGGATCGCCGCGGCCCAAGTACGGGGTGTATGCGCCTTACTATACGCGTTCCGGAGTCGCAGCTTTTGGCCGGGATACCGAGTCTTCCAAGAGCGTGTGGAGCGCGCGTGAGGGTTATCCCGGAGATTTCTATTACCGGGATTTTTACCGGGATGTGGGCTTTGACTTGGATTATGAGTATGTGAGCCCCTACTTTAACGGAGCTGGAGACCGGCATAACTTGGGTATCAAGTACTACCGTATCACGGGTCCCACGGTGCACAAGGAACCCTATGATTCTGTGGCTGCAATCAGCAGGGCCGCGGAACATGCCGGTAACTTTATGTACAATCGCCAACAGCAGATGAGCTATTTGCGCGGCCTCATGGACCGGCCGCCCATTGTCGTGGCGCCTTATGACGCCGAGCTCTTTGGGCACTGGTGGTATGAAGGCCCGGATTGGATCGACTTTCTATTCCGCAAGATGGCCTGTGACCAGAAAGAGGTCCAGTTGATCACGCCCAGCGAATACCTGGAACGTTACCCTAAGAACCAAGTGATGCAGCCCTCCATGTCGAGTTGGGGCTATAAAGGCTATCACGAGGTTTGGTTGGAGGGTTCCAATGATTATATTTACCGGCATCTGCATAAGGCTGTAGAGCGTATGGTGGAAGTGGCGCAAGAATTTCCCGAAGCCAGCGGCGTACGCGAGAGGGCTTTGAACCAAATGGTTCGGGAGCTCCTGTTGGCGCAGTCCAGTGACTGGGCCTTTATCCTCAAGACCGGCACGCATACGGATTATGCCAACGGACGTGTTGAACAGCATATCGGGCGATTCAATCGTCTTTACAGTCAAGTGCGCGACAATGCCATCGACGAAAACGCCCTCACCGAAGTAGAGTCCCGGGACAATCTCTTTCCCAAAGCGGATTACCGCCTCTACGCATGCGCAGGCTAGAATACTCTCCTGTTAGTGCCCGCAAGATGCAGGAATTGGATCAGCGGGCTGTTCATGAATTCAAAATTCCCAGTTTACTCCTAATGGAGAATGCCGGGCGTGCTGTGGCTGAGGAAGCGGCGAAACTCCTGAAGCCGATGCCGCGCCGGTGTGTCTGTATTGTTTGCGGCAAAGGCAATAACGGCGCAGACGGGATGGTAGCTGCCCGCCATCTTGCGAATGCCGGTGTGCGCGTGTACATTCTCGTGGCTGCGGCGCCGGGCAGATTCCGGGGAGACGCCCGTGTGCAATGGCGCATTGTGCAGGCCATGGGGTTATCTGCGGAACGCATTGGACTGCGCGGAAACTTCAATGCCTTGGAGCGGAGACTGGAACAGTGTGACCTGGTAGTGGATGCGCTGCTAGGCACGGGAATAAGCGGGCGCTTGAAGCCTCCCTATCTTGAGATCATCGAGAGAGTGAATTCGTCCCGCAAGCCGGTCCTGGCCGTGGATGTGCCTTCAGGTTTGGATGCGACTACGGGCAAGTTGATGGGACCGTGTGTGCGGGCCCGGCGCACAGTGACCTTTGCGTGTCCCAAAACGGGTTTGCTCAAGGGCGAGGGCCCTAAGCACAGTGGAAAGATTGTGGTAGCCGGGATTTCAATACCTGCAGAGATATTGCCGTGAAACACACGAAAAGCTTTGAAATGGGTATCAGGCACCAGAGGCCGTCACTGCGATCCGCCACGGTTCATGGCGGAGAAGCAAACTTTGCGCAGCACGACGGGTGCCTGACACCCGCTCAACCGGTACATTCGGGTTTGAAGAATTGGACATTGTTGCTCACGGCGCTCACCTTTGTGATGCTGACTCTTACACCTCCCGCCCGCGCCCAACTCAGCGGTTTCGGAACTTCCGAAGAACAACGCACGAATCTTATCAGCAAAGAGCTTCGGGCCATTGGGAGCGAGCAAGCGGGGGAGGCCCGGGAGGAGGCGGAGCGTTCGGTCTACTTGAGGCCGACCTCCGGAGTCTTGGAGGCCGGGGTGCCGGACGATGGCACAGGGGGGAAGTCTCCGCGTGAAAGCTCTCTCTTTGCTCCCCTGAAAGCGCGAGCCCAGAGCATGGAGGAGGCGGCTCTGGAAGAAGCTGCCTTGGAACAGAGGCTCGAAGGGGCGCTTATTGTCGAACCTTCCCCCGAAGAGCTGGAACGTCTGAACCAGGCCATTCAGGACGGCGCCCTCAATGAGATGGATTATGTGCAGCGCCAAATCGATATCACAGCCAATTCCGCCGTTGGTTTGGACGGGGCGCAGATCAAGCTCGCGACCATGATGGCCCATATGGCCCTGCAGCAGGAGGCCGAAGGCAAGACCGCCGAAGAGCTGGACGATGCGTGGAGGGGACGCAGCATTGCTCTTCTGGAACAAATCATCGATATGTATTCACTCAAGATCAAACCCCGGATCCGGGAGAACAAGATCGGGGATGAGAAACTGGATGACCTTTTGGGTCAATACTTGACCGGGGTGCGGGTTGTGTTATCCCAGGAGTATGAGGCGGCCAAGCTGTTGGAAGACCGCTATGTGGAGGGCCAGGTTTCCCTCCAGGATTATATCAAGGGCCGGATGCTGCTCAGGCATGAGCTGGCCCAGAGGCTTGCCGGCTTGCGCGGGGATATGCGCGAGCGTCTTAAGGACCTTGTGGGAGGGACTGAAGACTGGATCGAGCGCGGCGAGCGGGAGTACGGAGACAAGTTTTTGCAGTTCATCGAGAATTTTTGAACAATTCATCAGGGACAGGTCTCGGTTACCCCATGTGATAAGTTGAGTTACGTGAGAACCGTCCCCCCCTCATGCACTGGGCGCGATCGCTTGACAGCGTTCTTCATGTGCGCTAGAGTAATCAAAATTTTGTTGATCAACATTGTAGAGTTTGAGTATTTTGCTGCAATTTACTGCACTGGAGGCAATTTTGAAGCTATCCGCCAAAGCCCGTTATGCGTGTAAAGCCATTTATGAGTTAGCTGCGGCGTATCCCTCGCGCGGGATCACACGCCTTGCAGAGCTTTCCCAAAATCAGGATATTCCGCTCAAGTATCTGGTCCAAATCCTGGGCCAGCTTCGCAGGGCGGGTCTGGTGGAAAGTCGTCGCGGGGCTGCGGGCGGGTATTCTCTGATGCGCACCCCTGCCCAGATCAGTTTGGGGGAAGTGCTCACTGCGGTGGAAGGACCGCTTCTGGGTGAAACCGAGTTGAGGAGTTCTGCTGAGAAGGGGACAATCCCGGGCAGGTCTGCTGCCGTGGAGCGCGCCTTGGGCCGGCTGAAGGAAGAGGTCCATACGGCCGCCTACGGGATCAGCTTTGAAGAAATTGTTCAAGACTCCGTTGAGTCGCTTACTTACCAAATCTAGGAGATAGACTATGCGTCAGATTGAAGCCCATGGCGGCGAATTGGTGAATCGTCTTGTGGAGGGTATGCTCCGTCAAGAGTTGGCTGACAAAGCGAGCAGCCTTTTTCAGGTCTCTTTGAGCCCGCGCGAGATCTGTGATTTGGAGCAGATTGCGATCGGGGCTTTTAGCCCCATCAAGGGTTTCATGAATAAGGAGGACTATCACTCTGTCATCGACAACAAGCGTTTGGCCGACGGCACCGTGTGGACCTTGCCTGTGACTCTTTCTGTAGAAAAAGAAATCGCCTCGCGCGTTAAGGTAGGCCAGCAGGTGGCTCTGCGTGATCCGCAGCAGGAGCGTGTGTTGGCTGTGCTGACCGTGGAGGAGATTTTTCCGCAGGATCGCCAGAAGGAGGCCATGCAGGTTTACGGCACGGACAGCGCGGAGCACCCGGGTGTGCTTAAGGTGTTGGAAATGCCGGGCACCTTGCTGGCCGGCCCTGTGGAGGTTCTGGAATTACCCAAGTACGCCCAGTTTGGCGAGTATCGTTTGGCTCCCTTCCAGACTCGCCAGCTTTTTGCGGACCGGGGTTGGAAGCAGGTGGTGGGTTTTCAAACCCGCAATCCCATTCACCGGGCCCACGAGTATCTCACCAAATGTGCCTTAGAGTCCTGCGACGGTCTTTTGATTCATCCGCTGGTAGGCGAAACCAAGTCGGACGACATTCCGGCAGATGTGCGGATGCGTTGCTATGAAGTCCTCATTGAAAATTACTACCCCAAGGATCGCGTTGTGCTGTCCATTTGGAACGCAGCCATGCGCTATGCGGGTCCGCGTGAGGCAGTCTTCCATGCCTTGGTGCGCAAGAATTACGGCTGCAGCCATTTCATTGTGGGAAGAGACCATGCCGGAGTGGGTAGCTTTTACGGCTCCTTTGACGCACACTATATCTTTGATGAATTCGAACCCGAAGAACTGGGAATCCGGCCTCTCCTGTTTGATCACACCTTCTTTTGCAAGCGCACGGGAGGAATGGCCTCCTTCAAAACCAGTCCTGCTCCGGAGGACCGTATCATGCTGAGCGGTACCAAGGTGAGAGAGTTGCTTTCAAACGGTGAAATACCACCGCCTGAATTCACGCGGCCGGAGGTGGCCAAGGTATTGATCGACGCTTACTCCCAGCCCCGGTACGAGATATAGTCCGGATGCTGTAAGGAGTTTCCCGTGACACTCTTCTTGATCGCCGTTTCTTTTGTCTTGGCGATGAATATCGGTGCCAACAACTCGGCCGCCTCCATGGGGGCTGCTTATGGCGCGGGTGTTCGCTCTCTCAAGAATTCTTTGTGGCTGGTTGCGGTCTTTGCCGTCCTGGGCGCGGTGTTGGCCGGCGGGCGAGTCATTGACACCCTGGGCAGCAAGCTCATTTCCCCTGAAGTCTTCCACAACCATCTCTCCGCCGTCGTTGTTGTCCTTCTGGTGGCGACCACGGCCGTAATTGCAGCTAATTGGCTGCGCGTTCCCGTAGCTACGACTCACGCGATTGTTTGTGCTGAAGTGGCTGCAGGAGTTTTCTACGGTGCCCTCAATGTCCCCAAGTTCTTGGTGATTCTTGCCTGGTGGATTCTGACCCCCCTTTTTGCTCTGGGGTTGTCCTTTGTTTTGGGCTATTTGTGGTACTTCAAGATTCTGCACTTGGTATCGGAGTTGCGTGACGAGAAGAAGATTCGCGGTACGCTCGGGGGCCTTGTGACTCTGGCCGGTTGCTATGTGGCATTTTCAGCCGGCTCCAATAATGCGGCGAATTCCGTGGGACCTTTGGTCGGGGCAGGTTACCTGCTTTCCGGGCCCGCGGCCTTGTTGGCTGCTGCAGGGATGGGCCTGGGCGCGATTTTCTTCGGGGACCGGGTGATGGAAACCGTGGGTAAGGGGATCACGGAGCTCGGTGTGGCCCGCGCTATCATGATTCAGTTGATCTGCGCTACCATCGTGTTGACTGCTTCGGGCTTTGGCATTCCCGTGTCTTTGGGAGAGGTGGTGACAGCCTGTATTATTGGGCTGAGCTGTGCGCGCTCGGGATTTCGTAAGACCGCGCAGAACGATCATGTGGTGCGCATCGCCGTGACTTGGATTGTGATTCCGTTGCTGGCTTTGATTCTTGCTTATGCATTGTTATGGATTCTCAAGATTTGTTTCTGAACAAGGAGCTAGGAGTCGATGAAAGACAGAATTCCTTTTGACAAGGAAATTAATTTGCGGGGGACAGTGTGTCCGTATAACTTTGTGAAATCCAAGCTGGCCTTGGAAGAAATCGATATCGGTCAGATCCTGCGGGTCATTATTGATTTTCCTTCAGCGGCTGAGGATGTGCCCAGGGGAATGGAATATGAAGGCCAAGAGGTTCTTTGCGTCAATTCAATCAGTAAAAGAGAATGGGAAATTTTGATCCGGAGGAAGAAGTGAAGCGGGTTTCCTCGAAACGTAATCAGAACTGGTGGCATCGCGCCCAGAAGATCATTCCCGGTGGAGTCAATTCACCGGTGCGGGGTTTCGGGGCTGTGGGCGGAGTCCCGGTGTTTATGCGCAGGGGGGAGGGGCCCTTTGTGTGGGACGAGTCCGGGCGCAAGTACATTGATTTTGTCGGTTCCTGGGGCCCTCTGATTTTGGGGCACGCCTACGGGCCTGTCGTGCGCGCCATCCAAGAGGCCGCAGCCCGGGGGACGAGTTTTGGAACGCCGACGGCCAATGAAGTTCGATTCGCCGAACTGATCCAGGAGCGCATGCCTTCCATGCAGCAGGTGCGCTTGGTCAATTCCGGAACAGAAGCGGCGCTTAGCGCCCTGCGTTTGGCCCGGGCCCACACGGGACGCACGTTGATTCTCAAGTTTGAAGGTTGCTATCACGGCCACGTGGACCAGCTGCTGATTGCCGCAGGTTCAGGCGCCACCACCTTGGGTGTGCCCTCGAGTGCCGGGGTTCCGGACCTTGTGGCCCAACAGACCGTGCTGGCGCCCTACAACGACCTCCAGGAGGTCATTGGCGCCGTCAAGAAATACCCCGGTCAAATTGCCGCCCTTATCGTGGAACCTGTGGCCGGGAATATGGGGGTGATCCCTCCGGAGCCCGGTTTTCTCCAGGGCCTGCGCAAGCTCTGCAGCGCGGAGGGGATTGTCTTGATTTTTGATGAGGTGATGACCGGTTTTCGGGTCTCGGCAGGTGGTGCCCAGGAGCTCTATGGAGTCCGGCCGGATCTAAGTTGTTTGGGCAAGATTATCGGCGGGGGCTTGCCCGTGGGGGCCTATGGCGGCCGGCGGGCAATCATGAAGCATTTGGCCCCGCTGGGACCCGCCTACCAGGCCGGGACCTTGTCCGGGAATCCGGTGACTGTGGCTGCGGGCCTGGCGGCCCTCAAAAACCTCAGACCTGCGGTTTACCGCAGCCTTGAGCTCCGGGCGGCTGAGTTATGCCAGGGCCTGGTGAGGGCAGCCAAAGAGGCCGGGGTTGAGTTGCAAGTGCCCCGGGTCGGCTC
>JAFGIU010000033.1 GCA_016929445.1 Candidatus Omnitrophota bacterium | reverse complement strand
TCAGCCCGGGGCCGGTGCGCAACTACCAAGAGGCGAAACACAGCGCTATACATAAGTACACTAAATTCTTCCATACCATGCTTCAGGAGGGGGTGTATTTGCCCCCCTCTGCCTATGAGGCCCTCTTCCTCTCGGCCTCCCACGGGCCAAAAGAGCTCAAAACCACCCTGGAAGCAGCGTCTAAGGCCTTCAAATCTTTGTAGTTAGCATTATGCCCCTTGCGCTGGATCCTCCCTTGTGGTACCATGGCCAATCCGATTATTCACCGGGAGAGCCGCACCGAGAGCCCGGAGTGAACCCTCCTCATGAGTGAACCAGCAATGACCGTGGAATTATCGGCCCCCGCATCGGGGAGCCCGGAGTCAATTCTGAGGGAGAGGCCCTATACCATGAAGGGACTGAAGTGCCGAGAGTGTGGCCGGGAGTACCCCGCGGAAATCCTTTATGTTTGCGAGTACTGTTTTGGCAGCATTGAGGTTCAGTACGACTACGATCTTATCCGGGAGCAGCTGACGCGGGAAGTGATTGCCTCGAGACCGCAGAATTTGTGGAGGTACCGGGAGCTCTTGCCTTTGGACGGACCGCCCACAAGCGGCTGGCACTCCGGTTTTACCCCTTTGGTGAAGGCTCCGCGTTTGGCCAAGGAACTCGGCATTAAGGAGCTGTATCTAAAGGATGACTCCGTGAGTCATCCCACGCTTTCTTTTAAGGACCGTGTGGTGGCGGTAGCTATTTCGCGCGCCAAGGAGTTTGGTTTTGACACGGTGGCTTGCGCGAGTACCGGGAATTTGGCGAATTCGGTTGCAGCCCAGGCAGCGGCTGCAGGTCTTAAGGCCTTTGTCTTTATCCCTCATGATTTGGAAAAGGGGAAAGTCACGGCCTCTTTGGTGTACGGGCCCCAGGTTGTGTCTGTGCACGGCAATTACGACGAAGTGAACCGGCTCTGTTCGGAAATCGCTTCCAAGTACAATTGGGCCTTTGTGAACGTCAATATCCGGCCCTATTACGCCGAGGGCTCCAAGACCTACGGATTTGAAATCGCCGAGCAGCTGGGCTGGAAGCTGCCGGACAATGTGGTTGTTCCCGTGGCCGGGGGATCGCTCATTTCCAAAATCTGGAAGAGCTTTAAAGAGCTTTCCATGCTGGGGCTGATTGACGGCGAAATCCACACCAAGATAAACGCCGCTCAGGCCGAAGGCTGTAGCCCTGTGGTTACCGCCATCAAGGAAGAAACCGATATCATTAAGCCGGTCAAACCCAACACGATTGCCAAGAGTCTGGCAATCGGGAATCCTGCGGATGGTTACTATGCCGCGGATACGGTGCGCACCAGCGGCGGCTGGGGCGAATCCGTAACAGATGAAGAAATTGTCGAGTCCATTGCTTTGTTGGCCCGTACCGAAGGGATCTTTACCGAGACCGCGGGGGGTGTCACCGTGGGTGCGACCAAGAAGCTGATCAAGACGGGCAAGATCAAGCCCGATGAGAGCGTGGTCATTTGCATTACTGGAAACGGCCTTAAGACTTTGGAACCGGTCGCGGAGAGGATGGTCTCTCCCATACACATCCGGCCGAGCCTTGAATCCTTCGAAGAAGAGGTCAAGCCTTAGAGGAGTTGAGAGATGTACGCAGTTGTCGAAACAGGTGGAAAGCAGTATCGCATAGAAAAAGGGCAGGAGTTTGAGGTGGAGCTCTTGGAAGGCGCAGAGAGTTCTTCAGTGACCCTGTCGAATGTATTGCTTGTCGCGGACGGAGAGAATGTTGCCATCGGTCATCCTTATTTGGAGGGAGGCCAGGTTCAATGCACGTTGCTGGCGCAAACCAAGGGTGAAAAGGTTGTGAACTATCGCTACAACCGGCGCAAGAAATTTGATCGCAAGGTGGGGCATCGTCAGAAACTGACCCGTTTGCGCGTTGAGGAAATTTTGACAGGAGGGAAAAATGGCACATAAAAAGGGTCAAGGCAGTGTTAAGAATGGCCGGGATAGCCATTCCAAACGGCTGGGGCTGAAAAGAACCGAAGGGGAGTTCGTGCTCGCCGGGACGATCCTGGTGCGTCAGCGCGGCACTCCGGTTAAGCCCGGTTGGAATGTAGGCAAGGGAAATGACGATACGCTCTATGCGCTTTCGGATGGCTTTGTGAGGTTTCCGAAAAAGGGGGAGATCAGTATCCTTTCTTCCTAGTCACACTGAGCCGCGATACTAATTCCTAGACCAGCCCTCCGCATGCCGGGGGGCTTGGTCTAAGAAGAGGAAAAAGAACCCGGATATTCGGGTACGGGACAAGGGCATGTTTATTGACGAAGCTCGGATCTATGTTCAGGCAGGTCGCGGCGGCAACGGATGTGAGAGTTTCTATTTTGACCGCCGGAAGCACCGCCGGCGCCCTCATGGGGGTAACGGCGGGCGAGGCGGTCATATTGTTTTTAAGGCCGATCACTCGGTAGACAATCTGCTGGGCTTTAAGTTTCAGCAGCACTATAAGGCCGAGACCGGCGCACACGGCGGCGGAAATAACAAGCACGGCGCGAACGGAGAGAACACCCTGATCCGTGTTCCTGTGGGCACGATTATCCGCGATGAGGCAACCGGCGGGCGTCTGCGCGATATGTCCACGGATAATATGGAAGTCACAGTTTGCAAAGGGGGTATGGGCGGCCGGGGGAATTACGGCAACAAACAGGTTACTCCGGGCGAGGAAGGAGAGATTCGTACTGTTCTCCTGCAGCTCAAGGTGCTTGGGGACGTGGGGTTGGTGGGGCTGCCCAATGCGGGGAAGTCCACTTTGCTCAATCGGATCTCCGGCGCTCATTCTGAAGTGGGAGACTACCCCTTTACCACGCTTTCACCTCATTTGGGGACCGTGATCGAAAACAACGGGGAGCGCAAATGGACTGCCGTGGATATCCCCGGGCTGATCGAGGGGGCTCATGAGGGTCGCGGTCTGGGGGACCGGTTCTTGCGGCATATCGAACGCACGCGTATTCTGCTTTTTATGCTCGATATGGGACCCTATGCGCCGGAGTCTCCGGTGCGCGCCTTTGAGCAGTTGAGCGGGGAAATCACGCAGTACGGACAGAAGCTGGACCGCAAGCCTTGGTTTGTGGCGGCCAATAAGATGGACCTGACCGGAGCTGATGGGCGGTTGGAGTCCCTTCGGTCCGCAGTCGGAGACCATCCGCTCTTTACGATCAGCGCAGCCACGGGCGAAGGGGTGGAGAAGTTGCTTAAGGCACTCAGTGAAACTCTTCACGCGGCTTAAGGAGAGACCATGAAGCCGAAAAGACTCGTCATCAAAGTCGGAACGAGTTTGTTAACCAACCAGAATAAGCGTTTGGACCGCCGGTGTGTGAGACGCATTGTCTCGGGTGTGGTACGAGTCCGGGAAATGGGCTACCAGGTGGTCTTAGTCAGCTCCGGCGCGGTGGGCGCGGGCATGGGTCTTCTGGGGCTCCATCACCGTCCCCGTGCGCTGGACAAGTTGCAGGCCGCTGCGGCCTTGGGGCAGGGACACCTTATGCGGATTTACGACGAGCTCTTTCATGAAGCCGGCTTGCGCACCGGCCAGATTTTGCTCACCCAGGAAGGAGTTCAGGACCGGCGCCGCTATCTCAATGCTCGCAATACACTCCTGGCTCTCTTGGACTACGGCGCAGTTCCCATCGTCAATGAAAATGACAGTGTTTCGACAGAAGAAATTCGTTTTGGCGACAACGATGTGCTCTCTGCCCTGGTGGCCAATTTGGCCGAGGCCTCTCTCTTAGTGATCCTCTCTGACGTGGATGGCTTGTACACAAGCCAAGGCAGGGATCGCAGCCTGATCTCCCGGGTGGAACATATTACTCCCGAAATCGAGGCGGTTG
This sequence comes from Candidatus Omnitrophota bacterium, assembly GCA_016929445.1. Taxonomy (NCBI): domain Bacteria; kingdom Pseudomonadati; phylum Candidatus Omnitrophota; species Candidatus Omnitrophota bacterium. The sequence continues at coordinate 1,809 of JAFGIU010000033.1, read as the reverse complement.
CCGGAGGGACCCGGAAGAGCTCTGCTGTGGGCGGAATGACCACGAAGATTTTGGCAGCTAAGGTGGCTACCAGCTCTGGAATTCCCTGCATCATCGCCAATGGTCGCCGCAGCTCTACGGTCCTTCAGAACATTCTCGAAGGGAAAGAGGTGGGCACCTACTTTGTGGCTTCTGAGCGCGGCATTATGGGCAAGAAGCGTTGGGTGGCTTATGCCTCCAAGGTCGCGGGGCGTATACGGGTGGATGCCGGGGCCCAAAAGGCCCTGGCCGAAGGGGACAAGAGTCTGTTGCCTTCGGGGATCAGCGGCGTGGAGGGCAATTTCAAGCTCGGCGATGTGGTGTCTGTGCTCGGGCCGTGCGGCGAAGAGTTCGCCCGCGGATTGAGCAACTATTCAGCCGAAGAAATGGCCCAAATCAAAGGGTTGAAATCCGGGCAGCTCGAAGGTGTTTTGGGGCGCGTTGCCTATGCGGAAGCCATTCATCGGGATAACTTGGTGATTTTGTCTAAGTGAGATGCCAGGGACGGTTCTCGACTGTCCCTTGAGCGTTACGAACCGTCGAGAACCGTCCCTGAAGTTGTGGCTGGGTGCCTGACACCCGTTGAGCCAAGGAGATACAAATGAGTATCGTATCTGAAATCCGCACTTACGGAGAAAAGGCAGTGCTGGCCAAGCGCGAGCTGGTGAAGCTCAGCACAGAAATGAAGAACACGGTGCTCTTTGCAATGGCGGATGCTTTGGCAAACAAGCAGTCCGCCATTATCGAAGAAAACAAAAAGGATCTTGCTGCGGGTGAGGCGCGCGGCCTCGGCAAAGCAATGCTCGACCGTCTCATGCTCAACGAGAAGCGCATCGGGGAGATGTCGGAGGGCGTTCGCCAAGTGGCGGCGCTCAAGGATTCCGTGGGGGAGATTATTTCCGAGTGGACCCAGCCCAACGGGCTCCGTTTTCAAAAGGTGCGTTCGCCGATTGGGGTGATCGGAATCATCTATGAATCGCGCCCCAATGTGACGGCTGACTGCACAGCGCTTTGTCTAAAAAGCGGAAATGCCGTTATCCTGCGAGGCGGCTCCGAAGCCATTCACTCGAATATCGCGATTTTTGAGGCCATGGAGGATGCTGCCACAAAGGCCGGACTCCCGCAGGCGGCCATGCAGCTGGTTCGCGATACGGATCGCGAGGCTGTACGGGCGCTTTTGGAGCTGGAAGGGTATGTGGACCTGGTGATCCCCCGCGGCGGTGAGGGCCTGATTCGCAAGGTCGTGGAGTACGCCAAGGTGCCGGTGATCAAACAATACAAGGGCGTATGCCACACTTATGTGGACAAGAGCGCCGACTTAAAGATGGGTGTGGAGATCGCCTTTAACGCCAAGGTTCAGCGCCCCAGTGTGTGCAATGCCATGGAGTGTCTGCTTGTGCATGCAGCCGTGGCACAGGAGTTCTTGCCTCTTGCTGCCGGGCCTTTGGTCCAGGCCAATGTGGAGATTCGCGGAGATGCGCGCACGTGTGAGATCCTCCCCAGTGCCACCCCTGCAACGGATGCGGATTGGGGTACGGAGTTCCTGGACTATATCCTGGCAGTGCGCGTGGTCAAAGATTTGGACCAGGCCGTGGAGCACATCGCCCAGTACGGATCCGGGCACTCCGAGGCGATTATCACGTCGGATGAAAAGGCTGCGGCCGAATTCCTCAATCGGGTGGACGCTTCCAGTGTGTATGTGAATGCATCCACCCGGTTCACCGACGGAGGGCAGTTCGGTATGGGGGCGGAGATCGGAATCAGCACCGACAAGTTGCACGCCCGCGGCCC